>DASQRT010000029.1:0-2620 GCA_035642795.1 Nitrospirales bacterium | reverse complement strand
CCGCCCGAACAAACGCGCGGGTACCAGGAGCTTTTCACGCAACTGGAGAGCTGGTTGGCGGAGATCACCGGCTTCTCGTCCATTTCGCTCCAGCCGAACGCCGGCTCGCAAGGCGAGTACGCTGGGTTACTGGTCATTCGGGCCTATCACCGCCACCGGGGCGAGAGCCAGCGCGACATCTGTCTGATCCCCGTCTCGGCCCACGGCACCAATCCGGCCAGCGCGGTCATGGCCGGGCTCAAAGTGGTGCCTGTGGCCTGCGACGACCGCGGCAACATCGATCTGGGCGATCTGGAAGCCAAGGCCAAACAGCACCGCGACAAGCTGGCCGCGCTGATGATCACCTACCCGTCAACCCACGGCGTGTTCGAAGAGAGCGTGCGCCGCGTCTGCAGGATCGTGCACGACTACGGCGGGCAGGTCTATATGGACGGCGCTAACATGAACGCCCAGGTCGGGCTGTGCCGTCCAGGCGACATCGGCACCGACGTGTGCCACCTCAATCTACATAAGACCTTCTGCATCCCGCACGGGGGCGGCGGGCCCGGCATGGGACCGATCGGCGTGGCGCCGCACCTGACACCGTTCCTACCGGGGCACCCGGTCACAAACTTGGGCGGGAAGGACTCGATCGGACCGATCGCTGCGGCACCCTACGGCAGCCCGAGCATCCTGACGGTCTCGTGGATCTACATCGCGCTGATGGGCGGCGACGGGCTGACCAAGGCAACCCAGGTGGCGATCCTGAACGCCAATTACATGGCCAAGCGACTGGAGAAGCACTTTCCGATCGTCTACACTGGCAAGAACGGGTTCGTGGCGCACGAATTCATCCTAGACCTGCGGCCCTTCAAGGAGAGCACCGGCGTTGAAGCGATGGACGTCGCCAAGCGGCTGATGGACTTCGGCTTCCACGCGCCGACGGTGTCCTGGCCGGTGCCGGGTACTCTGATGATCGAGCCGACAGAGAGCGAGTCGAAGGCAGAGCTGGACCGGTTCTGCGAGGCGATGATCGCGATTCGGGGGGAGATTCAGGAGATCGTCGAGGGCCGAGTACCGCGCGACAACAACGTGCTCAAGAACGCCCCGCACACGGCGGAGGTCGTAACGGCTACGCAGTGGAACCGGCCGTACAGCCGCGAGCAGGCGGCGTTTCCTGCCCCGTGGGTGCGTGAACGCAAGTTCTGGCCGGCCGTCTCGCGCATCGACGACGCCTACGGCGACCGCCACCTCGTCTGCACCTGCCCGCCGCTGGATAGTTATTCGGCCTAGGGGGCTGGCTGCTCTTCCGAAAGCTGCCTGTCCCCTTTCTTTCGCCGAGGAGGAGGTTGCGATGTCGAAACTACTATGGAAGTTGTCACAAGTACTCATCATCAGTGTTGTGATTTGTAGCGCCTCTCTCTTCGGATGCGCGTCCTCTACGCCTCCTCCCGAACGGTCCACTAGCGAAATCAAGAGGGACGCGGACCGGGCTTTCGAGAAGATGAAGCAGGAAGAGCGCGAGTACCGCGGGGAGATCGGCTCACCTGCTCGCTAAGCCATACAGGCGCTATGTGAAGCAGTAGTCTCTTTGCACGGATAATTCGAGTCTGACCCAGTTTTTTCCTGGCTTGGGGCCCCAATCCAGGCCGATGCCTCACCAAGCCCCGGACTGGGTTAAAGAGGGCAGGTCATCTCCTGTCCCCAATTTATCTTTTCAAGACTTTCCAAGGCGTTAGATAAGGAATACCTACTTTCGCAGGGAAGCACCTACTTTTGTTTACTTGCGGCCCGGTCCAGTTTCCTGTAGTTGGCTAACAGGCTTTTCCTTATTCTTTAACGGGAATCTATGGCGTGACGCCAGAGTATCCGGAGTGGGAGTGTCAGAGCTTCGGGGATAAACCGCTCCGCGTGAATCGCTTCCCGCTGATTCGTTCGGTTCACTACGAAAGAGCGGTCATGTTCAGCGACACAGCCGACCTTGAAGGCCACAAAGGGACCGCCCTCACCATCAATGTAAGCAGTAAGGGCATGTGTCTGCTGATGGATTCGGGGCCGGTGCGGCAAGAAGTGTTGCGGGTGCGTGTGCCAATGCCGATTGCTCTGAGTAAAACGTCGACGCTGGCTGAGGTGTGTTGGACGCGGCCTGTCCCACTGGGACAGAACGGTCTGTATTTCGTCGGATTGAGATTCGTGCTGTGAACCAATGAGGAGCCTGCGAGCACGGCGATTACGAAAGCGGTCTGTATTCCCATGAGAAGGGGCCACTGTCATCTAACCTATTGGAATGAAGGCAAAGTGAAGAAACTAACCACCGTCGTGGGCCTCGGTATAGGGGTTGCTATTGTGAGGAGGGGGCAGTCCTGTGCAGACCTTCCGCTTCGAGAATAAGTATGACTAGGTTCATTTACAATTCAATTCTTATTCTGGCCGCAACGGTCATGTTTGTAATTGTGCTCGCGAGCGACATGGACACGTTAGCCAGTGATCGGTCCGTCTATACGCTTTCGACTTCAAGACTCATTGACAAGTATGTCTATCTGATACGGAGTTCAAGTCCGTGTGGGAACCCGAAAGTGTCATATATGGAGGCGCATGCCATTGCCGAAGCCGTGAACGCCGCGGTGGAAGAGAACCCGGA
>DASQRT010000028.1:0-6665 GCA_035642795.1 Nitrospirales bacterium | reverse complement strand
GCTGCTGGACTTCACCGTCGCGGGCAGCCTGGCGACCGGCCGGCAGGGCAGCGTGGAGGAACGCGTGCGGTGCGTGGAGGAGGTCCTGGCGCTGTTGCAGAAGCTGAGCAATCCGGTCGAGAAGAACGCGGCCCTCCACCACGTCGCCGACCAATTGGGGCTGGATGAGAAGGTCCTATTGGAACGCTACAGGCAACTCACGCGGAATTCCTCAGTTGCCGACAATGAGTCTGGTGAGGCTTCTGTGGGTCCGGTCGAGAGCGCGCCGCTTCCCAAGGAGGAGGAGGTGCTCGTGCGGCTGCTCCTCCACGACAAGCTGACGCCGCCGATGCTGACGCAACTGGCGGCAGACGACTTTACGGATCCACAAGCTCGGCGGCTGATCACGCTGATCCTGGAGCGGCGGAACGAACGTGGCGAGCCGGCGGTGAACGAGGCAATCATCAACATCCAGGACGATCCCCAGTGCGGGGGCGTCGTGCGCGCGCTGTCGCTCAGCGAGCTGCCTTACGACGATGTCGGCACGGCGTTTCGCGACAGCCTGTTGGCCTTGAAACTCAGACGCATCGCAGACGAGATCCAGGAAGTCAAGACGGCCCAGATGGCCGCCGAGCGGACCGGCCAGGCGGAGACCGCGCGCACGCTCATGCTCCGCCAGAACGCGTTGCAGCAGGAGCGGCAGCGCCTCCTGAGCGCAGGACCATTACCACTGACCGAGGTTGGAAGTGTCAATGCGTAAGGAAGACAAGACCGACGAAGTCAAACGCCTGATCTCCATGGGCAAGGAGAAGGGCTTCCTCACGTACCGCGACCTCAATTCGACCCTGCCCGCGGACATGGTCACGTCCGACCGTCTCAGCAGCCTGATGACCATGTTCGGCGAGATGGACATCGAGATCATCGATTCCCCGGAAGGCGAGCGGTACCAGCAGATGATGTCCGAGGGCGAGGGTGGGACGGAGGAAGCCGAAGAGGTCGGGGAGACCGAGGAAGAGGACAAGAAGATCGACCTGACCCCGGGTGATCTGAACCGCACCGACGACCCGGTCCGGCTGTACCTCAAGGAGATGGGCAGCGTCTCGCTGCTCAGCCGCGAGGGCGAGATCGAGATCGCGAAGCGCATCGAGGAGGGCAAGCAGGACATCTCGACGGTGGTCTTCGGGATGCCGATGACGATCAAGGCCGTCTTCGCCCTCATCGATCAGGTCAAGGCCAACAAGGTCCCGATCCGGGAAGTGGTCTCGGCGGGCGTCGAGGAGGAGTTCGACGAAGTCGTCGAACAGGACGACGACGAGCTCCGCAAGAAGACGCTCGAGGCCTTGCGCAAGGCCAGGGTGCTGGCCAAGGGCCTGCTTGCCCTCTACGTCAGGAACCGCAAGCCCAACCTCAGCCCGGCGAAACGGAAAGAGATCAAGGGCAAGCTGAACGAAGCCCGCCGCCAGATCGCGGAGAAGCTGGACAGCCTGAACCTTCATCCGGTCCAGCGCGAGCGCTTGATCCAGCGGGTGCGGGACCTCGCGCAGGAGATTGCGGCCTGCGAGCGCGAGCTCGCGTACTGCCGGCGCCGGCTCGGCGTCTCGGGCGAGGAAGGCAACACCCTGCTCGCCAAGCTCAGCCGCGGGCGGAGTGGACTCATCGCGGTCCGCCGCAAGACCAGTGTGTCCATGGACATCCTCCACGAGATCGAGAAGGCCGCCCACAACGCGCGGCGCCGCATTCGGGGCATCGAGGCCGAGTCCCTGGTTCCCGCCGAGGAGCTCCGCGAGAGCGTCAAGCTGTTGGACCAAGCCGAGGAGAAAGTCAAGCGCGGCAAGGCCGAGCTGGTCGAGGCCAACCTGCGCCTCGTGGTCAGCATTGCCAAGAAGTACACCAACCGCGGCCTCCAGTTCCTGGACCTGATCCAGGAGGGGAACATCGGCCTGATGAAGGCCGTGGACAAATTCGAGTACAAGCGGGGCTACAAGTTCAGCACCTACGCGACCTGGTGGATCCGCCAGGCCATCACTCGCGCCATTGCCGACCAGGCCCGGACCATCCGGATCCCCGTGCACATGATCGAGACCATCAACAAGCTGATCCGCACCTCGCGGCACCTGGTCCAGAAGCTGGGGCGTGAACCCTCGCCTGAAGAGATCGCCGAGAAGATGGACCTCCCGCTGGACAAAGTCCGCAAGATCCTCAAGATCGCCAAGGAGCTGATCTCGCTGGAGACGCCCATCGGCGAGGAGGAAGACAGCCATCTGGGAGACTTCATCGAGGACAAGAAGGCCATCTCGCCGCTGGACGCAGCCATCCGCTACGACCTGCAGCGCCAGATCAACAACGCGCTGAAGACCCTCACTCCGCGCGAGGAGCGCGTGCTGCGCAAACGCTTCGGGATCGGCGAGAACACCGACCACACGCTGGAAGAGGTCGGGCAGGACTTCGCAGTCACCCGGGAGCGCATCCGACAGATCGAGGCCAAAGCGCTGCGCAAGCTGCGTCACCCGAGCCGGAGCAAGAAATTGAGAAGCTTCGTCGAGAGCCTATAATGAATGCCGAAGGGCCCATAGCTCAGGTGGTCAGAGCGGCGGACTCATAATCCGTTGGTCCCAGGTTCGAGGCCTGGTGGGCCCACCACACCATGCCGCTCGGGGGGAGAGAGTGACGATGTGCCGTCCAGTTCGTCTATGAAAGAGCACCTCGAACGACTGATCGCCCTCCAGGAGGCCGACCTTCGACTGGAACAGATAGCTGAACGCAAACGCCGCATCCCCGAGATGGTCGAGGCTGTCCGTCAACCTCTCCTGACCGCGCAAGCGACGTGGGACTCCCTCAAGCAAGAATTCGACAAACTGACCAAGGACCGCAAATCCTGCGAGCAGGACCTCGCCGGGCAGGAGCAGGCCATCAGCAAGCTGCAGGATCGGACCACCAAGGGCGAGATCAAGACCAACCGGGAGTACCAGGCGCATCTGGTCGAGATCGAGCTCGCCAAGAAGAAGAAGGGCGAGATCGAGGAGCAGCTCCTGATCCTGATGGACCAGGTGGATACGAGGAAGAAGGATTTGGCGCAGGCCGAGGCAGCCGTGAAAGAAGCGGAAAAGCGCTTCGTATCCGAGAAGGTCTCCCTGGAAGGGTCAGTGGGCGCACTGGACGAGGAGATGGCTGCGCTCCGGCAGAAGCGCGAGACGATGGTCGCCGCGATCGAGCCTACGCTACTGCGCACCTACGAAAAGCTCCGGCGCAGCAAGAAGGGTCATGCCCTGGCCGGGGTCAACAAGGATGGAAGTTGCATGGCCTGCCGCCTGCACGTCCAGCCGCAGGTGGTGGCCGAAGTCAAGCGCTCGGCCACGATCCATACCTGCGAACATTGCCAGCGCATCCTCTACTGGGCCGGGGAACCAGTGCAGATCATTCCCCAGCCGGAGCGGAAGGGTGAAGAAGTCGAGGTGGAAGAGACCGCCGAGACGACCGAATGAGCCTCAGCACTCGTTCTCAGTCATTCCCCTAAGACCGCTTTCGTGGTTTTGAAGTGGAGCTTGGCCACCTTGGCCAGGCCTTCCCGCCCGTGCTTGCGCACCACTGACTTCGCCGCCAACTCGACCGCCTGTGAGGCGCCCTTCGGCAGGGGGATACCGAACTCAGACGACAACCGTCCCAGGCGATGCACGAACTCGTCGCGTGCGACGATCGAAGCCGCGGCGACGGCGATGTCTTCCTCGCCCTTGTGCCGCTGCTCAAGGCGGATCTTCCGTCCCTTCTCTTGCAGCGCGTTGAGGATCAGCCGTTCGTCGCCGAACTGATCGGCGATGGCGAGCTCGCAATTGGGCACCTGCTCGAGGAGATTTTCCAGCACCTTGGCGTGGCCCCAGGCGAGGAGGCGATTGAGGTTGCGGATCTTCTGGTACAGCTCGTTGTAACGTTCCGGCCCGATCGCGACGATGGTGTGCTTGCACAGGACGCGGATGTCTACCGCGAGCTTTTTGATCATCCCGTCGGAGATCTTCTTGCTGTCACGGACGTTGATGGCTTCGAGGTCCTCCGCCACACGAGGCGTGACGTGGACGGCGGCGATCACAAGCGGGCCGAAGTAGTCACCTTTCCCCGATTCGTCAATGCCGATCCATCCTAACGCCACTCCACCTGATGGCCTGGCTTTGCCGCTACCGGTCGTCATGGCCGCGCACACTACCACAGATTCGGCGGCGAAGGAACCCTTGTCAGGTTGTCAGAGCGGCAGAGGTTGCAATCGGTAATCTCACTAAAAATCGCGAGCCTTTGCCTTGGCTCTCCGCCGAGACCGTCCCACTGTGTCCTTCCACCAAGTGCTTCACGATGGACAGGCCCAGGCCGGTGCCGCCCAGCTCGCGGGAGCGTGCCTTGTCCACACGGTAAAAGCGCTCGAAGATCCGCGGAAGGTCTTGAGGAGGGATGCCGATGCCCGTGTCCGCGACACAGACTTCAATCATAGTGGGAGGCTCTGTTGAGGTAAGTTCTGCGCTGATGGTGATCGTGCCTTGATCAGGCGTGTACTTGATGGCGTTGTCCAGAAGGTTTGTGAACACTTGTCCCAAGCGCTCTTCATCGCCCAGGATCGGCGGCAACTCTGTGGGGATCTTCACCACCACCCGATGTTGCTTCTGCTCGATGAGGTGCTTCAGAAGCCCGACGGTCCGGTCAATGAGACCGGCGAGACCGACCGGTTCTTGCTTGAGCGGGACCTGCCCCGATTCGATCTTTGCGAGCAGCAACAGGTCCGTGATGATGAGGTTCAGCCGGTCAGTCTGTTTTCGAATAGTCTCCAAGAACCGGGCCCGTTGCTCTCGCTCCTCGACGCCTCCGTCCTGGAGCGCCTCGATGTAGCCCTTGATCGCCGTTAGCGGGGTGCGCAGCTCGTGCGACACGTTTGCCACAAAGTCTTTGCGAATCTGTTCCAGCCGGCGAAGCTCGGTGATGTCGTGGAAGACGAGGACCAGGCCGGGCGATGGGTCGGTCCACTGGGCCAGGGGCGAGGCCTGGACTTGAAAAGTCCGTTCAGGTCCGGTCCCGAACACGATCTCGGTTGAGGAGACGGTGCTCTGGGTGAGCGCCTCAGTGATGAACTCGTTCAGGTGCGGCTGGCGGATCACTTCGAGGTACGTTCGGCCGAGGACCTCAGTCTCTCGCCGCCCAACCATCCGCTCCATCGCCGGATTGATTAAGCGAACCGTCCCATCGGAAGCCAGCACGATCACGCCCTCCTGCATGGCCGTCAGCGTGGCCGCCATCTTGGCGCGATCGTCCTTCAGGGTCTGAATCGTCTCTTCGATGGCGGTAGCCATGTGGTTGAGCACGGCGGCGAGGTCGGCGATCTCATCGTTGGAGTGCGTGTGGATCTTCTCCCGAAACTCGCCGCGGGCCATCCGACGGGCAGCCACGACCATCTCGCTAAGCGGGTGCGTGACACTCCGAGCGACCACATAGCTAAGACCCAGTGAGAGAAGAAATGCCCCGCCAAGCGCGGCGACGAGCAGGCTGCGCAAGGCGCGATGCCGCGCCTCGATCTCCTTCAGCGGAAGCGCAACCCTGACGAATCCCAGAAGGTGGCCGTTGGGGCCGCCGGACCGGATCGGGAGAGCTAGGTACAGCAGGCGGGTGCCAATGGTGTCGCTGTACCGGATGCTGCTCCCGACCCCGTCGGTGACGGCCTGGCGCACTTCCGGGCGCGTCGAATGGTTGTCCATGCGGCGCAAGGCTTCGCCGGATTCGTAAGAGTCCCCGAGCACGAGCCCTTCCGGATTGATCAGGGTGAGGCGGGCATGGATCGCGTTGCCTAGGTCGTCAGCCAACGCATCGATGACGGACGTGTCCGGCTTAGCAGTCCCTAGCGGTCCGACAAAAACGCGGGCGGCGATGCGGGCCTGCGCGGTCAGCCCTTCCCGCAACTGGTCCAAGTCGCTTGCTTCGAGTGCGTCCAGCGCCAGCCAGCCAGCTGTCCCCATGCCCAAGCCAGCGACGACCAGGTAGCCGATCAGCACCTTCCATTGGAGGGGCAGACGCACGGCGCTTAATCCTCCTGCTCATCCCTGAGCTTGTAGCCCATTGACTTGATCGCAATGATGGCGTCGCTCAGCAGCGGGAGTTTTTGTTTCAGGCGGCGCACGTGCACGTCCACCGTCCGGGTCGTCCCATGATAGTCATATCCCCAGACCGAATTGAGAAGCGCATCCCGCGTGAGCACGCGCCCCTTGTTGAGGAGAAGCTGTTCTAGCAGGCCGAACTCCTTGGCCGTGAGCGTGACTTCCTTGTTGCCGACTCGCACTTCGTGGCGGGCGGTGTCCAGGCGAAGCGCGCCGTAGGCGTAAGGCTGAGACGGCGTGTCCCGCCTCTCGGTCCGCCGCAAGAGCGCCTTGACGCGAGCGACCAGTTCCTTTGGGCTGAACGGCTTGGTGAGGTAGTCGTCCGCCCCGAGCTCCAGCCCGACGATCCGGTCCGTCTCGTCAACTTTGGCCGTCAACATGATGACCGGCGTGAGCGCGGTGGCAGTGTCCGCTCGGAGTTTTTTGCACAGCTCCAGACCGTCCATACTGGGGAGCATCAGGTCGAGCACGATCACGTCGGGATGCTCCTGGCGGGCGGCGGCGAGGCCCGCCGCGCCGTCCGCCGCTGTCCTCGTCCGGAAGCCTTCTTTCTCCAGGTAATGG
>DASQRT010000027.1:0-3530 GCA_035642795.1 Nitrospirales bacterium | reverse complement strand
GATCCGGATCGCCCTCGATATGAATGATCTCAGCCGGAGCATTCTTGGCCTTATCGCCGAGGCTGTACATAAGGAGACCGCAGCCAACGGAGCAGTACGGACAAGTGTTGCGTGTCTCCGTGGTGCGTGCCAGCTTGTACTCGCGTACCTCTGCAAGCACTTGGGTAGACGAGAATCCCAATATCCCAAGGCTCGATGCGCTGAGTCCAGCTGCACTGACTGCACTGAATTGGAGGAACTGACGTCTGGTTACAGATAACATCACATTTCTCCTTTCCATACAGGTTGTTACACGGTTGTTATATCCTCACCATTTTAAACACCATTGGATTTTAAAATGCTATTTATAACACCATTGGGTAAAAGAGAATGCTAAGAGGAGAACGGTGAGGTTGTCAAGAGGATTTGTTGAGCCTGAATCCGCGTTGGTCGACCCAGGACTAACATACGATCTGGACCGGCTGGAAGGGGGAAGGTTACCCAGGAACTGGTCGCAAATTGCGACCAGTTCAGATCATCCTTTAGAGAATCAACAGGTTGCGGACTTGAGGTCGCAAACTGCGACCTCAAGTTGCCGACCTTAAAGGGGTCGCAAGGCGAGAGAGAATAATTAGGCGGGTGGCGGCGAGCTGGGCGCCCCAACAGCGGTTCAGCCTGCAGCCGAGTCCGCGGGGCTTCGACGGCGAAAGGTATCCGCTGTTGGGGCTGCTCGCCGACAGGACCCGCTCTTAGTTCCCGCTTACTCGCCGACGCGCACCAATAGCCCCTTGTCCTTGCACGCCGCGAACATCATGTGGAACCAGAAGACCAGCACGGTGAGGTAGAAGGCGTTCAGCCCGACGGCCCAGGCCAGCTCGTGCACGGGAAACGCCCCAGCGGTGATGACTGCGCGCATACCCTCGAAGACGTGCGCCGCCGGATTGAGCCGCGCGATTGCCTGGAGCCAGTCTGGGAGCACGGACATCGGATAGAAGACGCAGGAGATCGGCTGGAAGAGGAAGACCATGCCCCAGGCCAGCACCTCCACCTCCTGGCCGTACCGCATGATGAGGCCGGTCGTCAGCACGCCGACGCACCAGCCCGCTACGATCAAGTTGAGCACGAAGGGAATCAGCGACAGGCCGAGCACGAACACGTTGAAGGAATAGAACGCGAACGCTGCCAGCACCGTCACGCACGATACCGCGAGGACCTTGCTCACGCTCAGGATCATGGTGGCGGCCAGGAACTCGCCCGTGGTCAGCGGGCTGGCGAACAGGTTCATCAGGTTGCGCGACCAGATCTCTTCCAGGAAGGAGATGGTGATCCCCTGCTGGGCGCGGAAGAGCACGTCCCACAGGATCAGCGCCCCCAGGAAGAACAAGACGAAGTTGGGCAACGCGCCCTTGAACTGCACGAGGTAGAGCGTGATGAAGCCCCAGATGACGAGGTCCACGAAGGGCCAGTAGATGATCTCCAGGACCCGTGGGAAGCTCCGCTTGTAGAGGTACAGGTGGCGGGTCAGCAGCGCGGCGATGCGGTGGAGTTTCATGGATGCCGCAAACCCGGGGGCGCGGTCCGTGCGAGCTTCAGGAACACGTCTTCCAGGTCGGCCTCGCCGTAGACGGCCTTGATCGCCTCGGCCGTCCCTTCCGCCACGATCCGGCCCCTCTGGAGAAAGATGATCCGGTCCGACATCTCCTCCATCTCCCGCATGTTGTGCGAGGTGTAGAGCACGGTGAGCCCGGTCGAGCGGCGGATTTCTTTGATCAGCGCGCGCGCCTTATCCGCGATGTCGGGGTCCAGGCTGGCCGTCGGCTCGTCGAGGAACAGGACCTTGGGTTCGGTCAGGAAGGCCTTGGCCAGCGAGAGACGCGTCATCTGGCCCGAAGAGAGCTTGCGGGTGATCTTGGTCCGAAACTCCTCCATCTCCAGCCGCTTGATGATGTCGTCGATCCGGGCGGTGACGCGATCCATTCCATAGAGCCGGGCGACGATCCGGAGGTTCTCCTCGACGGTCAGGGCCTGCGGCATCGAGACGTAGGTCGAGGAGAAGTTCACCTGGCCCAGGATCTCTTCCCGGTGACGGTTGACGGGCAAGCCGAACATGCGGATCTCGCCAGCGGTCGGCGTGATGAGCCCCAAGAGCATCTGGATCGTAGTGGTCTTGCCGGCGCCGTTCGGGCCCAGCAGGCCCAGGATCTCCCCTTGCCGGATGTCGAACGAGACTCCATCTACGGCCGTGAAATCGCCGAAGCGCTTGGTCAGATTCCGGACTTGGACGATTGGCTCAGCCACTAGAAGAGATATTCTTCGAGTTTGTCGCTGATGTGGCAGGTGAGGCACTTCCGGCTCAGGACCTTGCCCTCGTACTCGGTCTTCCCGTCGTGGCATCGGAAGCAGTCCGCTTCCCGGTGGGCCTTGACCATCGCCGCCTCAATGGACGCCTGCTCCGCCTTCTGAAGCTCGTCCATCTTGATGTGCCCGCGCGGGATCACGATCTTGTAGCCCTTGTAGGGCTTCGCGTGCACCACGGCGGCATGGCAGGTCGTACACCCTTCGCCCTTGCCCCGCTTCTGGAAGGCCTCCATGTGCTTGCGGTGCTCCATGATCAGGCCGGCTTTCTTCAGAGGGCCGGGCAGGTCCCGCTCGGCGAGCTCAGAGATGCGCAGCATGTTCCGGTGGCAGGACAGGCAGACCTCGGAATACACGGTCGCCTTCAAGTCCTCCGGCTTCTTGGGGGTGCCGAAAACAGTGACCCAGACGTCGTGCGTCCCCTTGATGACCTTGTCCTGGATGAACCCTTCGAACGTCGGCCGGACGTGACAGGCCACGCACGTCACGTCCTTGTGCGAGGATTTCACCCAGCTATCGTAGGAGGGCTTGATGGTGTGGCAGGTCGCGCAGAACTTGGGCGCACTCGTGAGCGGGATCGCCACGGCTGCGGCGACCACCCCCAGAACCGCCACGACGATCACGATCAGGACGGTCTTGGGGACCCTGAATTCCATCAGGCAAGCGGAGCTCGCCTCAGGGGAAAGCGCTTGCCGATGATGGACGCCAGACCGGCGATGTCGTCCGGATGGAACACGGGCACGCCGCCCGGCACCCGATCGAGCGGTTTGTTCGACACCAGCGCCAGCAATCCCTCCGGCAAGACTTCCACTTCCCCGACGTGGTCACGCACCACAACCACCTTGGGATAGCCCTCGCTCTTCCAGCCCTCCGCGATGATCAGGTCGGTCCCGCCCCGCACGTACCGCTCGCGCAGCTCCTCGACCCGGACTTCTGTATCCACGTCGGCGAACATCGCCACGCTGCCCTTGGAGGTCACGATGACTGTCTTGGCCCCGGCCTGCTTGAGTCGCCAGGAGTCCTTGCCTTCGGTGTCGAGGTCAAAGCCGTGGCCGGCGTGCTTGATCGTGGCGATCCGGTAGCCCTCACGGACCAGCACGGGAATCAGACGCTCGATGAGCGTGGTCTTGCCGCTGTTGGAGCGGCCGACGAAGCAGAGAATCGGCGGGAGGGACGGCGCCATGATTCAGAACCCG
>DASQRT010000026.1:0-9401 GCA_035642795.1 Nitrospirales bacterium | reverse complement strand
TTCAAGTCCGCCTCTAAGTCCGCCTTTAAGTCCGCCGTTCAAGTCCGCCGTTCAAGTCCGCCGTTATGTTTTGTCCCATGCGAAGCCTCTCCCGCCTGCTCGCGCTCGCCACTCCTCTGTTGTTTGGAGGATGCTCGAGAGAGAAGGATCGACCGCTCTTCAGTCTCTTGAGTCCGAATCAGACCGGCGTGTCCTTCGCGAACACCATCACGACGAGTGATTCGCTGAACGTACAGACCGACGTCTACGTGTATAACGGCGCCGGAGTGGCGGTCGGTGACGTGGACAACGACGGCTTGCCGGACATTTTCTTCGCCGGCAACATGGTCTCGAGCCGCCTGTATCTGAACAAGGGCGACATGCGGTTCGAAGACATCACGCAGGCGGCCGGGGTAGGGACCACTCGATGGGCCACCGGCGCGACCATGGTGGACATCAACAACGACGGTTATCTCGATATCTACGTCTCCGTCTCCGGGCCCGAATGGTCCAAAGGGGAGCAGCGAGCCAATCTGCTGTTCATCAACAACGGGAATCACACGTTCACGGAAGCGGCCACGCGATACGGCATCGCCGACACCGGCTTCACCACCCACGCCGTGTTTCTGGATTACAACGGGGATGGATGCCTCGACCTGTTTCTGCTCAACAATTCACCCAAGGATTTTTCGCGCGCGGAAGCGACCCTCCACCCCGCGGGTCTGAGGAGCACGAGCCCGAGCGGTTACAATCAGCTCTATCGGAACAACTGCGACGGAACGTTCACGAACGTATCCGAGCAAGCTGGCATCCTGCGACAGGTCGGTTATGGACTCGGCGTGGCCGTCGCCGACTTCAACGGGGATGGGCGACCCGACATCTACGTCTCGAACGACGTCGCGCCCAACGATGTCCTCTACATCAACAACGGCGATGGCACGTTCACCGACAAGGCCGCGCGCTGGCTCAAGCACACCAGCCTCGCGGGGATGGGGGTCGACGTCGCCGACTTCAACAACGACGGCTGGCCCGACATTGTTCAGGTGGACATGATGCCGCCGAACCTGGCCCGACGCAAACGGATGAGCGGGTACCTCACCTACGGCAGTCGCGCGGAGCTGCATGCCAGGGGATTCCGTGATGACTTCGACGCCAACTCGCTGCAGTTGAGCAACGGCCGCACCCAGAACGGAGACGTCATCTTCAGCGAGATCGGCCGCCTGGCGGGTGTCGCGTACACGGACTGGAGCTGGAGTGCGCTGTTCGCCGATTTCGATAACGATGGGTACAAGGACATCCTCATCACCAACGGCTATCCCAAGGCGGTCAACGATCTCGATTACCAGACGGCCGTGTTCGCGGCGCGCCGGGCGGGAGACGATCGCAGCGCGCTGAGACTCCTGAAGGAGCTGCCCGGTTACGACGTCTCGAACTACGTATTTAGGAACAACGGTGACTTGACGTTCACGGACATGACCGAGCAATGGGGCATGGGTGGAAGAGGCTTTTCGTATGGCGCGGCCTATGCGGATCTCAATAACGACGGCAAGCTCGACCTGGTGATCAATCACATCGACGCGCCGGCCTCGATCTACGAGAACGTCCAACCCGATGACGACGTCCATCACTATCTGCAGATCAGGCTCGACGGGGAGCCGCCCAACCGACGGGGGATCGGCGCGAAGCTGATCCTGACGGCGGGGGGACAAAAGCAATATCTCTACCATTCTCCCTACCGGGGGTACATGTCCACGATGGACGACCGGGAGCACTTTGGGCTCGGTCGAGCAAAGCGCGTGGACAGCCTCCAAGTGATCTGGCCCGATGGGCGTGGTCAGGTGCTGACGGGTCTCGACGCCGATCGGATGGTGACGGTGCGGCAAGCCGACGCACTGAAGGCGAAGGGGAAGACCTCCCCGCTCTCCTCCTCCACCAACCTCCAGAACTTCCAGAACCTCCCCAACCTCCTTCCGTACCGTCACCAGAGCGGGGATCGAATCGATTACAGCGTACAGCCCCTCTTGCCGCATATGGTTTCCCGCCAAGGCCCCCCACTGGCGGTGGCCGACGTGAACGGCGACGGACTGGATGATGTCTTCATCGGCGGTGCAGCCGGTGTCCCGGGCAAGCTGTTCATTCAGCAAAAGGATGGGCGCTTCGTCGAATCCACACAGGGGCAACCGTGGGTGACGGACAAGAAGTACGAAGACTGGGGCGCGCTGTTCTTCGATGCCAACGGCGACGGACTCCCGGACCTGTACGTAGCGAGCTGTGGGTACGCCCTCGCGCCGACTTCAGAGCTGCTGCAGGACCGCATCTACATCAACCAAGGGGGCGGCCGGTTTGCGAAGGATCCGCGCGCCCTGCCGAAGATGCACACCTGTACCGCGGCCGTGGCGGCGGGTGATTTCAATGGTGACGGTAAAGTGGATCTGTTCGTGGGAGGCCGGCTCTCACCCAGAGACTATCCCAATCCGACCCGCAGCTATCTGTTACGCAATGACGGCGACCACTTCACGGACGTCACGGAAGCGATGGCTCCGGAGCTGGTGCATCCCGGAGGCATGATCACCGCGGCCGTGTGGATGGATTTCGACGGCGACGGCCGGTTGGATCTGGTCACGGCCGGCGAATGGATGCCGATCCAGTTCTATCACAACGAGGGAACGGGACTCCACAACGTGACGGCAACGCGTGGCCTGCCCCCGCTGCGCGGGTGGTGGTACAGCCTCGCGACCGCGGACTGGAACCACGACGGTCATCCCGACCTGGTGGCCGGGAATCTGGGGCTGAATGACACCTACACGACCTCGCGGCGCAGCAGGTTCGGGGTCTATGCCGCCGATTTCACGGGGCACCGAACCACGGACATCGTGCTGACACAGGAAATCAACGGGACGGAGTATCCCGTGTGGGGGTTGGCCCAGTTAGGTCAACCCATCTATCCTCTCGCCATCAGGTTCCCCAGTTACGCGGCGTTTTCAGAAGCGTCCATTCCGCAGATGTTCGGCGCCTCCCAGTTGCAGCAGGCGGTCCACTATCAGACGGATACCCTCGCCAGCGTCTATCTGCAGAACACGGGGGACGGGACGTTCACCCTGTCGTCACTCCCCAATCTCGCGCAAATCTCGCCGATCAAGGGGATCGCGGTCGACGACGTGGACGGTGACGGAAACCTCGATCTGATCGTGGCGGGCAACCTGTACGAGGCGGAGCCGAACACTCCCCGCGCCGATGCCGGCAACGGCCTGTGGCTGAGAGGCGACGGGCACGGCCACTTCACGCCGGTGCCGGCAGTCGAGAGTGGCTTCCTGGCACCGCTGGACGTCACGGGGCTGGCGCTGATCACAACGCCTGCAGGGAAAGCCGTGCTCGTCGCGAACAACGGCGATTCCCTGCAGGCGTTTGCGATCAGGCGCCGGTGAAGCGCCCGGTTACCACCCGGTATTCTGCTGCAGCGTGCTTGACCCTCCGACCTTGCTCAACTCGATCTGGAGCGACGGGATCGGGTACAGCTGATACCGAGACGCGAACGGCGTAGCCGCGCCGAGGAACGACCTCCGATTACTCTCGACCGCCAAGAAGTTGTTGATCGTCGTATCGGCAATGCCCCAGCGCCGGAGATCGAAGAACCGCTGGCCTTCCATCGCCAGCTCGATCTTGCGCTCGATTCGCACGGCTCTGCGCGCGAAGTCTTGAGTGGGGAATGAGGCGTACAGCCCGACCTTGTACGTCGCCCACGTGATCGAGGGATCGTTGATGGGCACGGCCAGGCGACTATCGGTCTTACACTGGACGTACCGCTTCGTCAAGATGGTATCGGTCGAGGTACCACATCCCTGTGCGGTCTGACCGGCCCTCGTCCTGACCTGGTTCACGAGCGCTAGAGCCGCCGGAAGATTGTTTTGTTCCACTTGCGCCTCGGCGAGCAGCAGCAGCAGATCCGCATACCGGTAGATATGGATGTGCACCGAGTTCAATTGCCCCGTCGCCCACCCCACCTTGCTCTCGGCCCCGCTGGCATGCTCATGGATGTTCTTCTTGGGGCTGTACGGACCGCCGTAGCCGGGGGCCCGGATCCACGTCGGCAGGTGGAGTCCCCAGTCCTTGAACGGCACGCTGTCCCGGCCTACCGACCAATCCACCCGCGGGTCGAGGGTATCGTTGATCGACGCGACGTAGAACGCGTTTCTCGCGTTCCACGTCGGGTCCGTCAGCGCCTTGGGCAGGCCGTTGGCGTCCACCACGAAGGTATTGAGCAGGTTTTGGGACGCCTGGTGGAAGCCGCAGCACCCGAACGGGCTGCCGGAGTGCGGGAAGTTCAGGCGCTCGCCATAGTTCGCGTTGTTGCCGTCCGGCTCGCCGTCATTGGCGGAGGCCTGGTAGGCCAGGATGGTCTCCGGCCCGTCGGCGAATTGGTGGAAGCCGGTCCAGACGTGATCGAAGCTCGTTTCCAGGCCAAAAGCGCCACTCGCCACGACCGACTGCAGGGTCGTTATCGCGCCGGCGTAGTCGCGGGCGTACACCTGCACCCGGCCCTTGTAGGCGGTCGCCGTCCACTTGGTGGCTCGTCCCTTTTGGCCGTTGCGGGGCGTCGCCGGCAGCAACGCGATGGCCGAGTCCAGGTCCGCGAGGATCAGGGTCGTGTCGTTCACGCCGACATTCGTCTTCTTGAAATCCGTCGTGTCGTTTTCGTAGTAATACGGAACCGCCCCCCACATCCGCATACCTTCGAAGTGATAGTGCGCCCGGAGGAACTTGGCCTCACCCTCGATGCTCTGGGCGGTGGCGTTGTCGATCTCCCCCGGCTTCGTGGCCACCACGCGGTGCAGCAGCCGTAACGTCGCGTTGGCGCGGAAGACGCCTTCATACACGGCGTTCCACTTGGTGTTCAAGTAGTCGTCGGCCGACCCGGTGGTCCAGTTGTAGAGCTCGAGGTCGGTGACGCCGGGCTGGTCCGACGCCTCGGATCCCTTGTAGGCCTCGTCGCTGGGGACGCTGCCGAACGCCCAGTCGCTCGCGGCGCATCCCCAGTCGGCATTGGTCGAGTTCGTGCAGTCGAGTGCCCGATAGGCGGCGATGAGGGTGCCCTCGACCCCGGCCGCGTTCGTGAGCGTCGCCTGATTCAGCGTCCCCTGGGGCAGGGCGTTCAGGAAATCTTTGCAAGCGTAGGTGACACCCCCCAAGAGAATCAGGAACCCCGTCCCGACGAGCAGTCTGTGCCGCTTGAGCGTGTTCATCGTGTTCCCTTCCCGAAAAGAGGCGATCCCCTAGAAGTTCGTGGTGATGCCGACTGTGAAAATGCGACTGGTGGGGTACGACCCGCGGTCGACACCCCGATATTGATCCCTGATGTCCTCGCCTGACAATCCCGTCCCGGTCGCGCCACCTGCCGTCGGCAGCGCCGGATCGAGGCCGTTGTAGCCGGTGATGGTGAAGAGGTTTTCGGCCTGCACATAGATGCGCGCCAGCGGGACCCAGCGAATGAACGCCGGAGGCAATGTGTACCCGATCTGTATGTTCCGCAGCCTGACGTAGGTGCCACTCTCGACGTAATAACTGCTGACCTGCCGGCTGAAGACGTCGTTGTTGTCAATTCTCGGATACTTCGCGTTCGGGTCAGCCGGGTGGGTGCACCCCTCGTCCCCCGCCATGCACCAGGAATTGGTCAACAGGTCGTTGCGGACGTTCGTCGAGAAATCGCGGAACACGTAGAAGTCCTTCTGGTCGTCGAAGATCTGGTTCCCGAACGAGCCGAACACGGTGAAGCTCAGGTCCCAGGCGCCCCGCCGCAGGGAGAAATCCATGCCCGCGGTGAAATCCGGATGGGGACTCCCGATGATAGTGAAGTCGGAAGAGTTGACCAGGCCGTCTCCATTCACATCGCGGAACTTGAGCCGGCCGGGCGCTTCTCCATCCTGGTACTTCGCCGTGGGGTCTCCCGTCTTGGCCTGGGCTGCCGCGTCCAGCGCCGCGATCTCCGCCGCGCTGTTGAAGTACCCGTCCGCCTGGTACCCATAGAAGGACCCGATCGGGTAGCCGACCTCGTTGATGACGTGGTTCGTCAGGCGTGTGGGATTGGGACCGAAGAACGACAGCGTCCCTTCACTGTTGATGCGGAGGATCGCGTTCTTGTAGTGACTGCCGTTGAAGTTCACGCTGTACGAGGTCTTCTCGCCCAGCGTGCCCCGGTAGCCGATCGAGAAATCGATGCCGCGGTTTCTCATCGAGCCGATGTTGACGATGGGAGGATTCCCTTTTCCCTGGGTGGCTGGGATGGTCGCGGGGAACAGCAGGTTATCCGTCTTACGCTGGTACACGTCCACCGTGAGCGTACCCCTGCCGTCGAACGCGGCGAGGTCCATGCCCACGTTCGTGGACTTGTTCTCCTCCCATTTCAAGTCCGGGTTGCCGATCGATGTCAGTCGGTATCCCTTCACGACCGTCGTTCCGGTGTTGCCGATATCGTAGAAGACGTCGCCGACGTTGCCCCCAAACGTGCTGATGAGGCGGAGTGGGACGTTCTGGTTGCCGGTGATCCCGTACCCGACGCGCAGCATGGCGTTCGTGAGGAATTTCCCGGCCAGGAACGGCTCCTGAGAGAACCGCCAACCCACGTTGAACGCCGGGAAGGTGCCCCACTGATGACCGGGGCTGAATGTCGACGACCCGTCCCGTCGGACCGTGAGGCTCAGGAAGTACTTCCCGTCGTAGTTGTAGTCTGCCTTGCCGAAGAACGAAAGCAACCGCGAATTGTTGCCCGCACTGCTGTCGTTCTTGGTGGCCGGGTCGGCGAGCGCATCTTTGATGTACCGGCTGCTCGGGTCGGTATCCAGGAGGGTACCGATGTGCCCGAACAGAAACCGTCCCGTGATTTCGTTCGCCTCTTGGCCTGCCAACACGGCGAGGTTGTGGCGGCCGAACGCCCGGAAATAGTTCACCGTGTTGGTCCACGTCCAGTCGGTGGTCTGCTGATTGGTCTCGTCGATGGAATTGGCCCTACCTGGCTCGGAGTTCTCCGGCGTGATCGGATTGTACCCGCGGAACACCTGCTGCGAGAGGTTGAACCCGAACCTGGTCTTGAGCGACAAGCCCTTCGTGACGTCCAGGCCGCCGAAGACATTCCCGAACATCCGGTCGTTGGTGCTGCGATCGAACTGGCGGTTCGACGCGTAGCCGAGCGGATTGGTGTTGTTCCCCAGGCTGACGGCCTTGCCGGAGGCGAAGTGGCCGCCGATGTCGTAGACCGGGACGACCGGCTGCATCAGGATATTCTTGCCCAGAATGTT
Organism: Nitrospirales bacterium; assembly: GCA_035642795.1. Taxonomy (GTDB): domain Bacteria; phylum Nitrospirota; class Nitrospiria; order Nitrospirales; family NS-4; genus NS-12. The sequence goes on along the minus strand of DASQRT010000026.1, from coordinate 2,133 downwards.
GTCTTCGCCGAAGTCATCGTTCGAAATCCCGCCGAAGGACTGCTCGCGCGACAGCGCGACGTTCCCGCCCACGACGAACCTATCGATATTGAACGCGGTGTTGACGCGGAGGGCGCCGCGCTGCAGCCGGTTAAAGGCCGCCGTTCCCTGCTGATTCAAGAAATTGAAAGACGCGCTGTAGGCGTTGTCCGGCCCGCCGCCCGCCACACGCAGGTTGGCGTCCGTCACCTGGGCGGGCTGGAACACGGCCTTCCACCAATTGGTCCCGGCGCTGCCGGGCATGATCAAGCTCGAGCCTCCGTTGCCAGGCCCGGGCCACGCGTACGAGCTCAGGTTGAGCGTATCCGTGGTCTGCGTTTTACCGTTGTTCGGAAAGATGAACGCCGGAATCGAGGGGTTGTTGCCGTCGCGATCGACGCCGTAGATGGCCTTCACCGCATCGGGGATCGTGTCCCGTCCGTCCGGGCACTTCGCGCACGTCGCATTGCGATAACTCCGCTTCACGACTTGGAAGTACTGCAGCGCGTCCTGCACCAGAAAGTCGTCGTAGCCACGGAACGGCGTCGCGACGCCGGTTCTGACATCCAGCTCCATCTTCCGCGGTCCGGGCTTTCCCTTCTTCGTCTCGATGATCACCACGCCGTTGCTGGCCCGCGACCCGTAAATCGACGACGCCGACGCGTCTTTCAGAACCTGGATTTCTCCGATGTCGTCGGGACTCAGCCAGTTGAGGTAGGAGTCCTGGGTCGGCGTACCGTCGATGATGTAAAGCGGATCGTTGTTCTGGAACGAAGTGATGCCCCGGATCCGGACCGTGGTGCGCGAGCCGGGAGAGCCGCTGGCATCGACCGTGACACCGGACACAGCGCCATCCAACCGCTGCAGCACACTGGTCGTCGTCTGCTTCTGGAGGTTGTCGACATCGACAGTGCCGACGGCGCCGGTGATGTCGGCCCGCCGCTGCGCCGTGTAACCGGTGACGACGACCTCTGGCAACACGGCGATGGCCCGGTCCATCGCGACATTGACCGTGGTACGTCCGGCGATGCCTTGCGCGGTACCGCGGAACCCGATGAGGTTGAACGTCAGGACCCCATCCCCCGGAGCCGAGATCGTATAGTTCCCCTGCGCATCGGTGGCGGTACTGGTCGCACTCCCCCGGACGCGGACGGCCACGCCGGAAATGGGATGACCTTCCGTCGTGGTGACTTTGCCGGAGACCTCGACCGGCGCTGCTGGCTCCTGGCCGCGTGCCGTTCCGCACAACGCCACTGCGAGCAGCACACTCATCCCCACCGCGCTAAGGAAGTGGAGATGGCTGGTCCCGAACCAACGCTTACCCTGCAGCATGTCGTTCATGGGGGCGCCCTCATCCTGCGGGTCGTCGCATGGCCTTGAGGCCGTGCTTGGTGATCACGTCGCGATACGTAATGAGCACCACGTTCCGGGCCTTCAAGGCCCCGGTGAATCTCTGTGAAGTGAGCGCGTCCAGCTCTCCCTGTCGGTTCTTGCTCATCTCGGGGAGAGGCTGGTCGGTGTTCATGTCCACGAGGGCGCCCAGCTCCGGACCGTCCACGCCCACGTGTGTGACCACGGCATTCACGCCCGGGCGCAGCCGATCGATCAGCGCCACCAGGCTGTCCGCCTTATCGCGCGGGGCCGCCGCATACTGGGGAGCGTCCATGGCCTCGCCGAAATACTCCGACATGCCGAACCCATATTCCCGCGCCAGCCGCTCGGTGACCTCACGGAACTCCGGGTAGCGGGTCGCCGTGCCCATGTGAAAATCGACGTAGTCGATCTTCAACCCCGAACGGAGTGCGCGTGCGATCTGCGCGCGCAGCTCCTTTTCGATTTCTCGGGGATCGGCGTGGTTCTGGTACAGCGCTTCGGAGGATTGGAAAAAATATCCGTCAGCGTCGACCAGCGTCGGGACGGCTTCGCGGCCCGCTACCGGTCCCCAGCGATAAAATTTCCACTCGGAATTCAGCGTCAGATGAATGCCCACCGCAACCTCGGGATGCCGCTTGAGGATATCCGCGGCTTCCTGGTACCAGGGGCACGCAAACATGACCGACACGGAGAGGGGAAGACCGCTCTCAATGAGTCGCTGCACAGCCATGTTGACGCTGT
>DASQRT010000025.1:0-3215 GCA_035642795.1 Nitrospirales bacterium | reverse complement strand
GATGTACGTCACGCGAGGCATCGGGACCAGCATCCTGCCGGTCCGATTGTTCTGCCGGCCGGAGATCGCCGTGATCACGCTCAGGCGCACCGAGCCCAAAAGGTAGCCGCCGTGTCGTTCCTGTCACCGCCCGCGCACTCGGAGATCCGCCGGCTGATGATCTTTTTCGGTTTGGTCTACTTTGCTGAGGGGCTTGGGCAGGCTGGCGGGCTCATCAACCAGCCCTTGATGAATTACCTGAAGGCAAACGGCCTGACGTCCGACCAGGTCGCCCAGTTGCTCGGGGTGCTGACCATCCCCTGGGTCATCAAGCCGCTCTATGGGTTGATCAGCGACTTTGTCCCCTTCCTCGGGTACCGCCGCAAGAGCTATCTGTTCCTCATGAATGGACTCGCCGCAACAGGGTTTCTCTGGCTCGCCGGATTGTTGACGCCAGAATGGATCGTCGCGGCGATGGCGCTGACTGCGCTCGGCATCGCCTCCTCGGACGTGCTGGTGGATGCCCTAATGGTTGAAAGAGGGCAGCAGACAGGCCAGATCAAGCGGTTTCAGAGCCAGCAATGGATGTGGTTCAACATCGCGGCGATCACAACCGGCATCCTCGGCGGCTGGCTGAGCGAAACGCGCACCCCTGACGGGGCACTCCATACGGCTGCGCTGATCACGGCCTGCGCACCGGCGGCCGTGGCGATCGCGACCGCCTTCCTAGTTCGCGAGGAGAAAACGACGATCGACCTCGTGCAGTTCAAGGCCAGCACGGGGAGCCTCCTCTCTGCGCTGAAATCCAAGACGCTGTGGAGCGTGGCCGGGTTTCTGGCTTTCTGGAACTTCAGCCCGAGCTTCGGCACGCCCATGTACTACCACATGGTTGACAACCTGAAATTCGACCAGTACTTCATCGGCCAGCTCGGGTCCGTCTCGTCGGTCGGATCGGTGATCGGGGCGTTCGTGTTCAAGCGGTTTCTGGCCGGTCGCTTCTCGACCAACGCGCTCGTGCCTCAGAGCATTCTGTTGGGCACGATCAGCACGGTCGCATATCTGTTCCTCGTTGACCGCCAGAGCGCCGTCATCCTGTCCTTCGCCACCGGACTTATCAGCATGATCCCGTTGCTGACGTTGCTGAGCCTCGCGGCGGCGATCTGTCCGCCGCATGCCGAGGGTTTCACATTCGCCGGCTTGATGTCCATCTTCAATGGCGCATCCCAGGTTTCCGCAATATGGGGCGCGCACCTGTACGAGCACGTGCTCGACAAACAGATGGCACCGCTCATCTGGATCTCCGCGGCATTCACGCTCGCAGCGTTTTCCCTCGTGCCCTTTCTCCCAAAGCTGGACGGACCGACTCCTAGCGGGGAGAGGACCGGCGGAGCGTAATTGCTTAGTCTTCTAGCGTGGAGATGTCGCCCGGGTTCTGACCGAGTTCCTTGGCCTTCAGCACCCGTCGCATGATCTTCCCCGAACGAGTCTTGGGGAGTGAGAGGACAATCTCGATTTCCTGAGGGACCGCAATCTTGCCCAGTTCGTGCTTGACCTGATCCTTAATCTGCTGAATGAGTTCGGACGATTCTTTAAAGCCTTGCTTTAAGATCAGAAACGCCTTGATGGCCTCGCCAGCCGTCTTGTGCGGCTTGCCAATGACGGCGGCCTCGGCCACGGCGGGATGGCTGACCAGGGCGCTCTCCACCTCGGCCGTCCCGATGCGGTTGCCGGCGACCTTGATCACGTCGTCGGCCCGCCCCATGAAAAAGAAATACCCGTCCTCGTCCTTCCTGCACACGTCCCCGGCGGTATAGCAGCCGGGAATGGTGTTCCAGTAAACCTCATAGCGGTCTGGATCCTTATAGATCGTCCGCATCATAGAGGGCCATGGTTTCTTGATCACGGCAAAGCCCCCGGTGTTGGGCGGCAGGGGCTTGCCTTGCCGGTTGACCACGTCGGCCTCAATGCCCAAAAAGGGCCGCGCCGCGGAGCCCGGCTTGAGCTTGGTGCAGGGCAGTGGCGTGACGAGGATGGCTCCGGTTTCGGTTTGCCACCACGTGTCCATGATGGGGCGCTTGCCGCCGGTGACCCGGTGGAACCACAACCAGGCTTCCGGGTTGATCGGCTCGCCGACTGAGCCCAGGATGCGCAGGCTGCTGAGGTCATACTTCTTCGGCCATTCTTCGCCGTACTTCATCAGCAGGCGAATGGCCGTCGGCGTCGTGTAGAAGATCGTGACTCCGTAGCGCTCGATCAGGTCCCACCACCGGCCCGGCGTGGGATAGTCGGGCTTGCCTTCCGCCATCAGAATGGTCGCGCCGTTCAATAGCGGCCCGTAGACGATGTAACTGTGCCCGGTCACCCACCCCGGGTCGGCCACGCAGAAGTAGACATCCTCGTCCTTGAGATCGAAGACGAGCTTGGTGGTCAGGTAGGTGCCGACCATGTAACCCCCGTGGACGTGTTGGACGCCTTTCGGCTTGCCGGTCGTGCCGGAGGTGTAGAGGAAGTACAGCGGATCTTCGGCATCCATCACTTCCGGCGCGCAGACAGCCTTTTGTTCTTTCAGCCAGTCGTCCCAGTTGATCTCCTTAGGGCTGGAGAGTGTGATTGCAGGCCTCTGCCGGCGGACGACGACGACTTTCTCGATGCAAGGGGAGTGGGCGACGGCGTCGTCCACCACCGGCTTGAGCGGCACCACCTTGCCCCGGTCGTACCCGACGTCGGCCGTGATGATCACGCGGGGCTGGCTGTCCTCGATCCGACTGGCCAGTGCCGGCGCGCTGAAGCCGGAATAGACCACGGTATGAATGGCCCCGATGCGGGCGCACGCCAGCATGGCCACGGTCTGTTCCGGGATCTTGGGGAGGTAGATGGCGACCCGGTCCCCCTTGCGGATGCCGAGCGCCTTTAAGGCGTTGGCGCAGCGGCAGACCTTCCGGTATAGCTCGGCGTAGGAGAAGACCCGCTCGGTGTCGTCCTCACCGACCCAGATCAACGCTACCTTGTTTTTTCGCCAGGTCTTCAGGTGCCGGTCCAGGCAGTTGTGCGTGATGTTGCACGTGGCGCCCACGAACCACTTGGCCCAGGGATAGTCCCACTGGAGGACCTGTGTCCACGGGGAGAACCATTCCAGCTCGCGGGCGGCTCTCTCCCAGAACCCCGGGATGTCCCTGATGGACTCCGCGTAGGCCTTGTCATAGTCCTTGATCCAGGCCTTCTCGATGGTCTCGGCC
>DASQRT010000024.1:0-13865 GCA_035642795.1 Nitrospirales bacterium | reverse complement strand
CCATTATAGAGAAAGCCCACCACGAAGGGCAGGGCCAGCCCGAACAGCAAGAGGGGCACATAGTAGCGGTGCTGCCACAGCACCAGTGGGTCCTGCCGCAGGCGCGAGATGTATCTCTCATCGTAGGCATGAGGGTCTTTGAAAAATATCCACCCGACGTGGCTGTACCAAAACCCTCGCTGGGCGTTGTAAGGGTCCTCTTCCTGGTCACACCGCGCATGGTGGCGGATATGAGCCGAGGCCCACTTGAGCGCCGAGTTTTCCAAAGCCCATCCGCCAGCGATCAACAAACCTGCTTTGACCCAATTCGGGCAGTCGAAGCTCCGGTGGGCGATGAGGCGATGGTAGCCAACCGTGACGCCCAAACCCGTGACGACGTAGAGGAGACCGAACATGGCCCAATCCACCCACGTGTAGTCAAAAAAATAGGCATAGGCAGGTAGCCCGATCAGGGCGCCCAGGGTGATGAGGCTGAAGAGGATGATCGTCCCATAACTGCACTGACGAGTCAGCGTCTTGACAGAGGCTGTGGTAGAGGTCATCGCGACGATCTCCTGTTTTGGGAAAGAGAACGGTCAAGGAACAACAAGGAATGCTCTTGCAGCAAGACAAGCGCTGATTCGAGCAACACGGTAACACACTTCCCGGCAGAACACAACACAATTTGGTTGCAGCTTGTGCCACCTATCGTTCAGGATTAGAATTGGCATCATCCTAAGGTCGCTCGGTGTGATTCGACCGAGAACGACATAGATAGCCTCGGATCGTTCGCCGCAGTCAAAGGAGGACGCTATGCCGATTTATGTCAGCCTGGTGAAGTTCACACGAGAAGGAATCATGACGATGAAGAACCAGGGCGTCGCCCGGTCCGATAAGGTGAAGAAGAACATCGAAGAGTTGGGCGGGAGGTTGATCGGCGCGTACTATTGCCTCGGCCAGTACGACGTGGTGGCCATCCTGGAGTTTCCTGACAACAAGACGGCCATGAAGGCCGCCGTCAGGAACGCCTCGATTGGCCACATCGAGATTACCACCATGCCGGCGATCTCGCGGGATGAATGGGCCAAGCTCTTGCGTCAGGTCTGGAAGAAGAAATAGGGCTGGTTAGCTTTTCTCGAAGTCCTTGGCGACCGCGGTGAGGGCCTCGTCGGCCAGCCGCTTGTGGTCAGCGTCCGTCAAGCTTCGTTCGAGCACCTTCTCGGCGACGCGCAGGCCCAACTCGCTGGCGTAACGGCGCACGTCATCGAGCGCCTTGTGGCGCTCCTGCTCGATCTCACGGGCAGCACTGGCCTTGATCCGCTCGGCCTCGGCCGACATCCGACGCTCGTTCTCTTCCATCATTTGCTGCGCCCGGACCTTGGCTTGGGCGACCATCTCCTCCGCCTCCTTTTGCGCAGACCTCATCTTGGCATCGTACTCGGCCATCCGCCGTTCGGCTTCCGCGCGCTGACGATCTGCCGCCTCGATGCTCCCGCGGATCTTCCGTTCCCGCTCATCGAGGACGTTGAGAATCCCCGGGAAGGCGTACTTGTAGAGCAGGAACAGCAGGATGCCGAACGAAACCCATTCCCAGAAGAGCAACGAGGAGAAAAAGTGGGTGTCAAACTGTGGCATAGGGATTACTTGCCGCGAAGCCCCATGATGATGAACGCAACGACGAGCCCGTAGAGCGCGATTGCTTCCACGAGGGCGAACCCGATCCACATGTACTTGCCGACCCGTCCTTCAGCTTCAGGCTGGCGGGCCACCGCCTCGATCATCTTCCCGAAGATGTACCCGATTCCCACACCGGCGCCGGCAAACCCGGCAGCCGCAATTCCCATCCCCAAAAGCGCAGCCGATGCAGCATCCATTCAGCGTTCTCCTTTCTCTTCGCAATAAACGCGGTTAGTGCGCGCCCTCTGAATGTCCGTGCAGGGTGACGGCATCGCCCAGGTATGTACACGTCAAGACTGTAAAGATGTACGCCTGGATGAAGGCGATCATGACCTCCAAGCCGTTCACAAAGAGCGTGCCTGCGAACGGGAGCCACCCGATCCAGATCGGCAGCGAGACGACCATCCCGAAGAGGACCGCCAAGATTGTGTGCCCCGCCGTCATGTTGGCGAACAGCCGGACCGCGAGGGACACCGGCCGGGCCAACTGGCTGATGATCTCGATTGGAACCAGGAGCGGCCAGAGCAGCACAGGCGTCCCCGGCGGCACGAGGATGCCCAGGAACTTGATGCCGTGGAGGGCGAACCCCACCACGATGCTCATGCCGTAGACGAACAGCGCGAAGGCTCCTGTGACGACGATCTGGCTGGTCACCGTGTACGTGCCGGGGATGAGCCCCAAGAGATTGCAGAACAGGATGAACACAAAGAGCGTCGCCACGAAGGGAAAGAACCGCATGCCCTTCTCACCCATCGTGTCCAGGATCATGCCCCGGATGAACTCCACTAGCAGCTCGGCCACGCTCTGTAGCCTCGTCGGGACCAGCCTACGCTCGCGGCCCGCCGCATAGAGAAGCCACGACGCCAGGGCGATCACGATCCACATCGTAATCACCGCCTTGTTCGGTGAGATGTCGAGCCCGAGCAGGAAGAGCGATCCGTAAGGATGCAGTTCAAACGGGTGAAGGGGGTTGCTTTCCATCGTTCAGAGTCGTGACGCAGTCCGATACACGTTCAACAGACCCGCAGACATCCCCAGGAAGACACCGATGATGATGCCTAATGGACTGGAGCTGAAATACGAGTCGGCCAGGTACCCCAAGCCGCCGCCCACGATCAGGGCGGCCACCAACTCGACGCCGATCCGCACGGCGATCGAGAGGCCTTTCCGGAACGCATCAGGCTCGTCTTTCATCATGGCCAGCGCCTGCGGCGTCTGCAGCCGCGAAGTCGGGGCACCCGTTGCTCGGGGCACCAGTTGCTCTTCAATTGCAACGGGTCACCAGCAACGGGTCTACGAGCGGCGTTCAATCGTCCGGTGAAAATCGCGCGCCATCTAAACAGAACCGCTGTGGGAAGTCAAGGTTGCAGGATGCCTTGCTGGGAGCGTAACAGGTGAGTTAAGATGCCGCACACGAGGGCTCCCCACGGTGTTTCGAATCTCACGTGAATCCTTCCTGAGGGCTTCCCCGCCCATCCCGCTGGCAACCGTTCTGCCGCTCCCGGCCTGCTCGACGTTCGAGCTCTACCAGTGCCTGGCTGGGGACGTGCGCTGCCCCGTGCTGCTGGAGAGCGGCCAGGGACCTGATGGTGTCGCCCCTGGACAGCGGTACTCGATCATCGGCGCCGATCCCGCGCTCCTGTTTCGCTGCACTGGGTCACGCGTCGGCTGGTGCGCAAGAGGCGAGGAATGGATCGTCCGTGCCGGGGATCCACTGGCGGCGCTCCGGGATCTACTCACTCGCATGGCCGTCCCCCGCCCTTCCCTGTTCCCTCCATTCTATGGAGGCGCCGTCGGCTATTTCGGCTATGACTTGGCCCGCTGGTTTGAGCGTCTCCACCATCCGCCGCCTGACAACCTGGATCTCCCCGATCTGGAGCTTGCCTTCCTCGACCTCGTGGCGGTCGCGGACCATCACCAGAAAGAATTATGGCTCATCTTCTGCCCCTTCGGAGAGCGCTTCATCAAAGAATCGCGTGAGGAGCTCTATGAGGAAGGGCAGGCTCGGCTGCTGGCGCTAGAGATTCGGCTGACCGGGTTGCTGCCCGTCCTGCCCGACATGAGTCAACGGGTAATGCCGCACGTGACGCCCGGCATGTCAGAGACTGACTATACGGATCGGGTACAACGGTGCCTCGACTATATCGCGGCCGGGGAGATCTATCAGGCCAACCTGTCCCATCGATTCTCCGTCGATTTGGGTGGGCGGTCGCCGTGCTCCATCTACCGCCGCCTGCGCGAGATCAATCCCGCGCCCTTCGCCGCCTTGCTCGAACTGCCGGACGTCGCACTGGTCAGTTGCTCGCCGGAACGGCTCGTGCGGGTCAGCGGGATCGAGGTGGAGACCCGCCCGATCGCCGGCACACGTCCGCGCGGCGCCTCCACGGATGAGGACCGCCTCCTGGTCGAAGACCTGCTGATGAGCCCGAAAGAACGCGCCGAGCACATCATGCTCGTGGACCTGGAACGCAACGACCTGGGACGCGTGTGTACGTTCGGCAGCGTCCGCGTGGACGAGTTCATGGTCGTCGAGCGTTATTCGCACGTGAGCCACATCGTGACCAACATCCGCGGTCGGCTCTCGCCCGGCAAGGACGTGCTGGACGTACTCCGCGCGGTCTTCCCAGGAGGTACCGTGACGGGCGTGCCGAAGGTCCGCTGTATGGAGATCATCGACGAGCTAGAACCGGTCCGCCGTGGTCCCTACACCGGCTCCATCGGTTATCTCAGCCCGAGCGGCGACCTGGACCTGAATATCATCATCCGGACGTTGGTCATCGCGGGCCAGCGCGCCTACCTCCAGGTGGGCGCCGGCATCGTCGCGGACTCCGACCCCGCGCGTGAATACCAGGAGACCCTGTACAAGGCCGAAGCGCTCCTGAAGGCGCTGAGAGAATCCTGAGCGATGTGGATTTATTTGAATGACCGGTTCGTGCTGAAGGAGGAGGCGAGGATTTTGGTCTTCGATCACGGCTTCCTGTACGGCGACGGCGTCTTCGAGACGCTGCGGGCCTATCGAGGAAAGGCCTTCATGTTCAGCGAACACATCGCTCGCCTGGAACAGTCGGCGGCCCGCCTTCATATCCCCCTGCCGGTCAAGCGCAGCCGGTTGTCTGCCATCGTCGCAGAATCGCTCGATCTGAACCATTTGACGGACGCCTATCTCCGGATCACGGTCTCGCGTGGTCCGGGTGAGATCGGGCTGGAACCGGCACTCTGTAAGAGTCCCACGCTAGTGGTCATCGCCAACCCCTTTGAACCGTATCCTGAATCGTTCTACACGGACGGGGTGTCGGTGGCAGTCGTACAAACCAGACGCAACTTGCCGGAAGCTCTGCCACCGTATGTCAAATCCCTGAATTACCTCAACAACATTCTGGCGAAGATGGAGGCGACGGCGCTAGGAACCTACGACGCCGTGTTGCTGAATCATCAGGGGGAGGTGACAGAAGGGACAACCAGCAATGTATTCGTGGTCCTTGGAGGTCGCCTTCTGACGCCGGCTCATGACTGCGGCATCCTTGCAGGCATCACCCGCAACCTGGTGTTGCAACTGGCACGCGAACTGGAGATCCCAACGGAGGAGACGCGGCTGACCGCGGCTGACCTCGTAATCTCCGACGAGTGTTTCCTGACCAATACGACCGTGGAGGTGCTGCCGGTCACGCAAGTGGATGGACAGAGAATTGGAGACGGCCGCCCGGGCGAGATCACTCGCCAGCTGCATGCCTCATTTCGGGACAGTCTTGACCGGTTCCTTGCCGGCCGTTGACCGGTCGGCGATCCTCTCGACCTTGACCTTGGACACTCGCCGATCCCCGAGGTCCACGACGGTGAATTTGTAGTCCCCGTGGTAGAAGACCTCGCCGCCGCGCGGGAGCCCCTGGATTTGGTAGGTGATGAACCCCCCGAGCGTCTCGTAGTCCGGCGACTGGGGGATCTGTAGCCCGTACTCCGATACGAGGTCCTTGACCGGCATCGCGGCGTCAACCAAGATCGCGCCGTCCTTGAGGCGTTCCACCGGCTTCTCTTCGATGTCGTACTCGTCCTGGATCTCGCCGACGATCTGCTCGATCAGGTCTTCGAGCGTGACCAGCCCCTCGACGCTGCCGTACTCGTTGACCACGATCGCCATATGAATGCGGCGGCGCTGCATCTCTTTTAGCAGCACGCTGACCTTCATAGCCTCGGGAACGTAATAGACGGGATGCAGCAAATCCTTGAGGTTAACCGGCTTGCCCGCCGCGACCTGACTCAGGAGGTCTTTCTGGTAGAGGATACCCAGCAGATCGTTGAGGCCCTTCCGGTACACCGGGTAGCGGGAGAACTTGTTCTCGTCGATGTACTTCAACAGATCTGGCGTCGGCGTGGCGATCTCGATGGCACACATCTTCGGGCGAGGGATCATCACTTCCTTTACCGACATGTCGGTGAACTCAAACACGCTGTGGATCAACTCCTGCTCGGTTTTGTCGAAGACGCCCTTCTCGCGGCCTTCCTGCATCAATAAGTTTATCTCTTCCGCGGAGATGAAGACCTTTTCGCCCTGAGCCGCTTTGCCGAACAGTCGGAGTATGCTGCGGCTGGACAAGGCCAGGGGGCGAATACCCCAGGCCGCCACTCTGGCGAACCATTCCAGGGGACGCGCCGCCAACAGCGCCAGGCGCTCGGGGTTCTTGAGCGCCAGTATCTTAGGGACGAGCTCGCCGAGCACGAGCGAGAAGTACGAGATGATGAGCACCACGATCCCAACCGAAATCGGTTCGGCCAAGGTTTGCACCAAAGCCACGGGGATCGCCTCGAACACGGGCTTCAAGTGGTCGATCGCGACCACGCCGCCCATGGCGGCTGCCGAGGCGCCCGCGACCGTGATGCCGATCTGGGTGGTCGCCAGGAAACGCTCGGAGTCCTCCTGAAAGCCTTGGACGAGACGGGCCCGGGCGTTCTTCTCCGCGACCAGTTGCTTGATTCGACTGCGCCGCGTGTTGACGATGGCCAACTCGGCGCAGGCAAAGAAGCCGTTCAGGAGGATGAGGACGGCGATGGTGATGAGTTCGACCCACATAGGATCTTCAGCCTGCGGACCATACCTCCGGTTTAAGCGGTGTTATTGTAGCCGAAGCGCTCCTACGATTTACAAGTTTCCTGTCAAAAAACGATAAGACCATCAAAACGTTCAAAATCGCCTGGTTGCACGGATGAGAATGTTCATGACAAGTTCGACGGGCCGTTGACAGACCGGGAAGTGGTTGACTATCGTGAGCCCCATGTTGCCGAACCTTTGCGCATATGGGCAGGCCGGCAGCCTTGCTTGCCTGCTGGTCCTGGGCGTCTCTTCGCAAGACGTTATGGGGGAGTCCATCTACCAGTTTAAAGATAAGAACGGAGTCTTGCACTTTTCCAACGTCCCGAACGATCCTCGATATCGAACAGTGATCGCGGACGACCATGTGCAGATCAGTGGTTCCACTGCCGTTCCTAGCCAACCAGTCACGACGCTCTCCTCGCAGTTCAGCGATACGAGCGCGCCGGGTTCTGGCGACGCAATCTATCAGTACGTGGACCGGAACGGAGTGATCAGCTTCACCAATGTCCCGACGAGCCCCCGCTACAAGCAGATCCGGGGCCCGCGGACGTCCTCTCCCCTCCAGCCGATGCGGCTCTCGCCCGCCCTGCACCGGACGATCACGCAGGCCTCGCTGGCGCACCGCCTGCACCCGGCGCTGGTTCGAGCCGTGATCCAGGCCGAATCAGCGTACGATCCCTACGCCATCTCGCCCAAGGGCGCCATGGGATTGATGCAGTTGATGCCGGAGACGGCGTGGTCGTTGAACGTTACGAACCCCTATGACCCCAAGCAGAACATCGCCGGCGGAGTCCGGCACCTTCGCTACCTGCTGGATCGCTTCGGTGGAAACTTGGAGCTGGCCTTGGCGGCCTACAACGCGGGGGAAACCCGCGTGTCGCGCGAGAGCCGGATCCCGCGGACTAGCGAAACCCAGCAATACGTTCGCAAGGTCATCCGCTTCTACCAAGGCTTCACAAGGGATGGAGGAAGGAGCGACCGGCTCTACGCCGTCGAAGCTCAATCGGTCGTGACTCGGCGCTTCGTCAACTATCTCAGCCCGAACTAGGCTTCCGCGCCCTAAGCTTTCACGCCAACTCCTCTGACCAGTGCGCGACCGACCGCTTCCGCCTGCAGTTGGATGTGACGATCCCACCCGCTTGCAAACTCCTCCGGATGGTCGGAGCGGAAATGCGCCCCCAGGCTGTGCTCGCGTTGCAGCGCCGCTATCGCGACTAGATGGCCCACGGTGACCATGTTCTGGACCTCCAACTCGCGTCGCGTCCGGCAGCGGTCTCTGAGCCGCTCCTCCCATTTCTCCAGTTGCACGAGCGCGGAGAGTAGCCCCTGCTTGTTCCGGATGATGCCGACCTTCTCCCACATCAAGCGCCGCAACGAATTAAGCAGTTTCTCCATGTCCAGGTGATCGCCGCGATCGTCCCCCGCCTCACCGGACGCTAAGTCCCGCTCTACAGAGGCCCCGCGCTCGGGGCACAGGTGACTGGCGTACTCGGCGGCAGCCTCGACCGCGCGGGCGCCGAAGACCAACCCTTCCAGCAACGAATTGCTGGCCAGGCGGTTCGCGCCGTGGACCCCCGTGCAGGCCACTTCTCCGGCAGCGAACAGCCCCGGCAGGCGCGTGGCTCCTCGCGTGTCCGTCCACACCCCGCCCATCATGAAATGTGCGCTCGGACAGACCGGGATCATCTCCTCTGTGATGTCCACGTCGTAACGCAGGCAGGTCGCGTAAATCGTCGGGAACCGTTCCCGGATGAAGACGGGATCAAGATGGGTCACGTCCAGGTAGACATGGCGGGCGGACGTCGCCACCATCTCGTTCCAGATCGCGCGGGACACGATGTCGCGCGGAGCCATCTCGGCCATCTCATGGTACCGCTTCATGAAGGCCTCACCCTTGATGTTGCGGAGAATGCCCCCCTCTCCGCGCATGGCCTCCGTGAGCAAAAACTGGGGTGTCGCCGGCAGGTACAGGGCCGTCGGATGGAACTGGACGAACTCCATGTCTCCCACGATCGCCCCGGCCCGATAGGCCATCGCGACCCCATCGCCGGTGGCGACGGGCGGATTGGTGGTCCGGGCATAGATCTGGCCCGCCCCGCCCGTGGCCAGCACCACGGCCTTCGCCTTGACCTGTTTCGCCGCCCCGGAAGATTCGTCCAGCACGAGAGCGCCCACACAGCACCCTTGCGCATCCAGCAGCAGGTCGATGGTGAAGTGGTGGTCCCTCCAGGCGATCTGCGGCAGGGAGCGCGCCCTGTCCAGGAGCACGCGCACCATTTCGGTGCCGGTCGCATCGCCGCCGGCCCGAAGGATTCGATGCCGGCTGTGCGCAGCCTCGCGGGCCAGAGCGTAGCCGTCTCCCGCGCGATCGAAGCGGGCGCCCCAACGGATCAGTTCCTGAACCCGGGCAGGGCCTTCCTCGACGAGCACTCGCACGGCTTCCGGCCGGCACAACCCTTTCCCCGCGCGCAAAGTGTCGTCGCGGTGCAGTGCGATATCATCCTCCTCGGAGGCGACCGCCACACCGCCTTGCGCGTAGATGGAACTGCCTTCGGCAGGACTGCCCTTCGTCAGCACGAGGACGCGGCCGGCCCGGCTCAAGCCGATGGCCGCCCGCAATCCGGCGACGCCGCTTCCGATGACGAGGAAATCGGCGGCCGGCAGAGTCGGCATGGCGGAGCGGCGTCTTGGCATCCTAGCGCCCTCTCGGTCGTTCGCTCTGAATCCGGCGCCCGGCCATGCCGAAGGGCGGGTCCCCGTCCACGCCGCTCACGGTGAGAGTCTGCTGGCCGACCAACCGGAAGATGGCATGGCCCCGCTCCCTGAGCGGCTGCTCATCGGTCGCGCGCTGCCACTGCCCGAGCCAGTGGAAATAGACGGCCACGTCGGCCCCGTTTACCATGACCCGGTCGATGGTGAGGTCGAGGGTGATCCGATCATAGACGGCGAAGTCGCGTTGGATCTCCTCCTCCAGCTTGCGGAGGCTGTCGAGCGGCATGAACAGGCTGTGGAAGATGCTCGCGTCCTTGCCCGTATATGCCTGCCGGATCTGTTCCACCGTAACATCGATTTTCCGGACGCGGGCCGCATCGTCGGGGTTGATGTTGCTGGCTTTGGAGCAGGCCACCGCCACCAATCCGATCAGACCAAGGATGGTCCAGCAGACAAGCGGCTGCGCGCGGCCTACGATCCACGCGATCATGCCGGCATTATACACCCTTTCGACCTGCCACATTCTTGACAAGCCGACACTAATCGCATACGCTCAGCCCGCTCTCACGGCAGCATCCGGAATTCCCTACTTGCTATTGCCGACCAGATTAGGTAAATTACTGGAAGCCTAAAGGAGCGCGTCATGTCGAGTGTCGTCAAAAAGCGCCGAAAGAAGATGCGAAAGCACAAGCACCGAAAGCTCCGCCGGCGCATGAAATTCGCTCGCCGTCGGTCCTAAGCGGCGCGTCCGTCGCAAGGAGGAATGGCCATGCCAACTGAGGGCAAGAAAGTCCGCATCAAAGTCCGGACTATCCATTCGACCTACATCGGCGATATCCTTCTGCCGGCCATGCGCAATCGGGTGTCCGATTACTTCAACGACGACAAGTACATGTTCCTGAATCTCACTGACGTCAGGATCGACAACACCAAGGACCAAGTGGAGTTCGTCTGTCTCAATAAGCATCTGATCGAGTCGATCGTCCTCGCCTGACGGCGAGGGGGCGTGCGGCCGGCACGTATACCCCCATGCCCCGCCTAGCCCCGTTCGGTCGGCTCTTTCCCTACCTCCGGCCGTACCGTCATCGCATGGCCGCGGCCGCGCTGCTCGTCATGGGCGCGGCCGGTGTCAACCTCAGCATGCTCTGGGTCATCCGGCGGCTTGTGGACACGGTCCTCGTCCAACGGGACGCCGCCGCACTGAACACCACCATCGCCGAACTGGGCATGCTGTTTCTCGTCCAGGGGCTCCTCATCATGGGCCACAGTTACCTGACGGCCTCGGTCGGCCAACACATCATGGCCGACTTCCGGACGCACCTCTTCGATCACCTGCAGAGCCTCTCCCTGGGCTTTTTCGCGCGACGGCGGACAGGCGAGTTGATATCGCGGCTCATGAACGACGTGGGCGCGCTGCAGACCGCGTTGACGGAGGTCCCGATCGACCTCGCGAAACAGGTCGTCACCCTGATCGGCGGGCTCGCCATCCTGTTCATCATGAACTGGCGTTTGTGCCTACTGATTCTGCTCCTCCTTCCGGCTATCGTGCTGGTCGCCCGCTTCTTCGGCCGGCGACTCAAGGCGCTTTCCACCGGTATCCAGGACGAGACCGCGCGCGCCTCGACGATTTTGGAAGAAGTGCTCTCCGGCATCCGGATCGTCAAGTCCTTCGTGCGGGAAGACTACGAGCGGGCCCGGTTCGGCGTGCAGGTCCGCCGTACCCTGGACGTCGTCCTCAGGCGGGCGCGGATCATGGCGCTCTTCGTGCCGACGATCACTTTCGCCACCTTCGCCGCCGCGGCGGCGGTTCTCTGGTACGGCGGGTCCCAGGTCATCCGCGGAACGATGAGCCCGGGAGACCTGATCGCATTCGTGCTCTATGCCGGCTTGCTGATCGGGCCATTCGGGACCTTCGCACGCCTCTTCTCCCACATCAAGGAAGCCCAAGGCGCGCTCGCGCGTGTGTTCGAGATCCTGGACATGCAGCCCGACGTGGCCGACGCGCCCGACGCCCGGCCGTTACCACCCGTGCGGGGCTACGTCGCCATGGAGGGTGTCCGCTTCTCCTACGACGGACACACGACCGTGCTGTCGGGCATTACTTTTAACGTCCAGCCGGGGGAAGTGGTCGCGGTCGTTGGACCGTCGGGATCCGGGAAGACTACCTTGATCAACCTCATCCACCGTTTCTACGACCCGGTAGCAGGCGTCGTTACCATCGACGGCTATGACCTCAAGTCCGTCACCATGCAGAGCCTCTACCGGCAGATCGCGCTGGTGCCGCAGGAGATGCACTTGTTCGGCGGCACTATCCGGGACAACATCCGCTACGGCCGAGTCTCCGCCAGCGACGAGGAGATTGTCGCGGCCGCCCGCGCGGCGAACGCGCACGACTTCATCACCGCCTTCCCGGACGGCTACGACACTCTGGTCGGCGAAAAAGGCGTCAATCTCTCGGGCGGGCAGCGTCAGCGGATCGCCATCGCGCGGGCGGTGTTGAAAGACCCGCGGATCCTCATCCTGGATGAGGCCACCTCATCGCTGGACAACGAGTCGGAGCTACTCGTGCAGGACGCGCTGGACCGCCTGATGACCGGACGGACGACGTTTGTGATCGCGCACCGGCTCAGCACGATCCAGAAGGCCGACCGGATCCTGGTGCTGGACAAAGGCCGGCTTATCGAGGAGGGCACGCACGCCGCCCTCCTCGACAAGAAAGGCTTGTACTACCACTTGTACACGTTGGGCCTGGTCGAAACGCAGCTTACTTGATCTTGGAGAAGTCCACTTCCCAGCTCATGGCGTCCCCCACGGGCGGGAAGAGGGTGATCTTCGTCACGGCGTTGGGATCGAACGAGCCGTACGGGAACGATGCCACGATTTTCCCCCGGAAGGCCGGCCCCTTCTCGTTCTTCTTGGCTCTGTCCGGCTTGGCCATCTCTCCCTTGCTCATCTTCCCACCTTGTTCCAAGGTCGCGCTGGAGCCTTCGGCAAAATCGGCGGTATCGCCGCAAAAATCAAACGCGATCTTCAGCACCTTCGAGTCCAAGACTTTTTGAATCTGCTCGTCAATCTTCGCCTTGTCCTGCTCGGCTTGCTCCGGGTTCCGAGCGATCGCACCACCCAATCGATTTAGCGTGACTGTCTTGGTTCTGATCTCTCCGCCTCCCCCGCAAAGGTCCTCTTTGAGATTAGCTCCAAATCTTGTGGGGATAGTCTTCAGGTCTTCGTCACTCATCTTCTTGCCGTCTTCAATCGCCTGCTTCACGGCAGCGGAATTGAGATCCGCCACGATTGCGCTGGACGAAGCCGAGGTCAGACACAAGAGCCCCACCGCGGCCACCGCTCCCCCCATCCATCTCCGCACACTCCCTCCCATCATCGGCATACCCCTTTCTCCAGTTTGTTTACAAATCATTATCATTCTAAAAAATCGCCCCTTGCTTTGTAAACCCGCTTGCCAGAGAGTGGAGACCCCTGTTACAGTGTTGGCCATTCAACGCCCAGCCCGTCATGCAAGGAGAGTTGACGTGGAAAACGATCTCATCGCCAGTCTGAAAGAAGTCCTCACTGATAAGAATTACAGAGACATCCCTCTCGATTTCGTGGTCGAGCACGTCCGGGAAGCCATCAAGGGCCGCGCGATCAAGACCTTCCACGTCAACAAGCACATCCCGAATGGCTACGAAGATCAGGGCGCGTTCAATCTGTTGATCGTCACAGCAGGCAGTCACCTCTTCGACTGTGTCGTCGGGGAAGAGTACTTCCGCTACGACACGGTCGCCATTCAGGCCATCGACAAATTCCAGGTCATCGACGGGCAATGGGAGAACAAGGAGACGAACAAGACCGAAGAGTTCCTGAGCCTGCGTCTGTCGCACGGCGACGAGAGCCATGTCGCCCTGGCCATGGACAGCACCGAGCGTCCCAGCCTCAAAGCCCTGGCTGACACGATCCTCGCCGTCCGCAATCCCGAGCCCTAACAGCCACCAAGTTTGACGATGATGTCCCACTCCTTGGGAGTCACCGGCATCACCGAAAGCCGGCTTGCCCGGCGCAGCAAGGGCATTTTCTCCAGCCCCTTGGTCTTGCGCAAGGTATCCAGGGTCACAGGCTTGCGGAGCGGCTTGATCGCTCGCAGGTCCACCATGTCCCAGATCGGCTTCTCGGGTTTTGCCTTGGGATCGTAGTGGATGTTCTTCGGATCGAACTGAGTATGGTCGAGGTACACCTCCTGTACGACTTCCGCGAGACCAACCACGGCCGGCGGGTCGCAGTTGCTGTGATAGAAGAGTGCCTGGTCCCCGACTCGCATCTCCCGCATGAAGTTGCGAGCCTGGTAGTTCCGTACCCCATCCCAGTGGTTGGTCGAGTTCTTCGATTTCACCAAGTCGTCAAAGCTGAAGGCGGT
>DASQRT010000023.1:0-3323 GCA_035642795.1 Nitrospirales bacterium | reverse complement strand
GCTCACGGCGGTCAAGCTCGATGTCTTTGGCGCTCTGGCTGAAAAGGCTCGGTCTTCCGCGGAAGTATCCCGCCGCCTACAGACCGACCGCAAGGCTACAGAAACTCTCATGAACGCGCTCGTTTCGATCGGCCTGCTCCGGAAGAGCGGCGAGCAGTTTGAGAACGCGCCGGAGACCCAAGAGTACCTCGTAAAGGGCAGCCCCAAGTATGCCGGCCACCTTCTCTTGTTGCAGGAGGCCGAGTGGGACAACTGGGGCCGGCTCGAGTCGGTCGTACGCACCGGGCGCTCTCCTGTGAAGGGGCACATGTTTCAGACGGATCCGCAGTTGGCGGAGAACGTGCTGATGGTGCTCCATCACGTGGCCATGCAGCATGCGCCGACGTTGGCCAAACAGATCGACCTCAGCCGCGCGCAGACCCTCTTGGATCTGGGGGGCGGGGCCGGTACACATGCGATGGCATTCTGCCAAGCCTACCCGGCTCTGGCGGCGACTGTCTTTGACATGCCAGGGACCCTGCGGACCACCGAGCGTCTGATCAAGGAGGCCGGGCTTGAAGGGCGCATCCGTCTTCTCCCGGGCGATTTCAACCGAGACAACTTGGGTGGGCCGTACGATGCGGTGTTGATGTCCGACATCCTGCACTACCAGGATGCCGACGCCAATGCCGCCTTGGTGCGGAAAGCGCATCGGGCGCTGGCTCCTTCGGGCCGGCTCGTGATCAAGGACCGTTTTCTGGACGACGGCCGTACCAGCCCGGCCTGGACCGCCGTCTTTGCCGTGCACATCCTCGTCAATACCGAAAAGGGACGATGCTATACCATGGCTGACGCTATTCAGTGGCTGAATGACGCCGGGTTCACATCGGTCGATGAACTCGAACGCTCGACCTTGGTCCAGGGGGTCAAATGAAGGAACTCCTGACGCGACCTGGTTTCCTCGGAACGGCTGCGACGTTGGGCGGAGATCTCAGCCAGGTCATGGCCATGCTGTTCACCGGATTGTTCATCATCGGCTGGATGCAAGCGAGAAAGAAGATGGGCAACACGCACCACTGGCTCGTCCTCGGCGGCATAGTCGCGATGCTTGCGTTCTTCACCAGCTATTACCTGTTCCGCCAACTCGGGGTGTTGGCGTTTGAGGGACGGACTGGGTTCGGCGGCTCTGACTTCATGTATTACAAGGTCTTCCTGCCGCTGCTGACGATCCACATCATACTGGTCAGTGTCGGCCTGATCATGGCGATCTACATGATCATTCTCGGGTTCCGGGCGCAGCTGATTGTCGGCGACAAACGGGAACTCAGGTCCGGCGAGCTCAAGGTCAGGCAAGAGAAATTGGCCAAGGTGTTTGTGATCAGCGGGGCTGTGCTGCTTGTACTGTACGTGATCAGCGGGCTCCTGTTTGGAACTGGATTTACACTCCGGCGATCCATCGTGTACGTCGCCGGTCTGCTCGTCGTCGGATTGGTGTTGGGGGTGGAGAAGACCATCGAGCGTTTCTGGCCTGATGGCGGGAAGCGTCATCGGGCGTTGGGCCGCTTCACGATGGTGATCTATTGCATCCTCTTTGTGACCGGCAGCGTCACATACACGATGCTGTATATCCTGTATCCCGGCAAAATCGGTTGAGGCTGGTTTCCCATGAAGGCGCAGTGTTGTTGCGGAGCTTTGCTGGAAGCCAAGGCGCTGGAGGAGGAGTCGCCGCTCAGCTACCACCTGCGCCTTGGCTGCACGGCTTGCGCGAACTGGGTGACGGCGTCAGGTCGCTTGGAGGAGATCACGCCGCTGGTGGAGCGAACCTTGTGGTCCAACGAGGCGCGCCACGAGTTGGACCGGCTGCCTCCCTACATTGAGTCCTTGGTCCGCGAGGAGGTAGAGTCCTACGCGGCGCAGGCAGGATGCCGTGTCATAACTGTGGCGGTGTTCCACGAGGCCCGCAACCGGGGGAAAGTGACTTGGGCATCGGCGGCGAAGGACCGTCTGGCCAATATTCCGGCTCCGATCCGTTCCATGGCGAAGGTGGAGATCGAGCGGATGGCGCTCGAACAGGGACTGTCGGAGGTCACAGAGACGTTAATGGATGAAGCGAAGGCCAAGTTCCTGGGGATGAGGGGAAGGCCGTAGGCGGGGCAATGCTGCACCGGATGACGATGCGGGTGGTGCCGGCCCTGACTCTGGCCGTCACGGAGGAAGACTTCCGCCGGCGGAAACGAGTCGTGATGTTGGTCCCAGGGCTCGTCGCGTTTGCCCTCTACCGGGGCCTCAAGGTCATGGGCTGGCATGAAGATATCGTTGCTCTGTTGTGTGCGAGCGGCCTGTTTGCCAGCCTGGTTGCCCTTGCCGCCTATGCGTATGGCCGTGAACGTCGGCTCGTGGACGTGCTCCGCGAGGACGACCTCCGCACACAGGCCTGGGTTGCTGTGAGGATCGGATGCCTGTACGCGGTGCAACTCTCCTTGATGGTCTTGGCCCTGCTCAAAGTGGCCACCTACAATTATCATGACCATCCCGACGGACCGGCCATGATGGCATTGCTCATTGCTTCGACGTCGGTTGCGCGTGATGCGTTTGAGATCGGGCACGTACGATTGTTGCAGCAACAGGGCCGACCCTTCGTCACCGTTCCGGACGGCAAGGCGCTGTGGACGCTGGTCACCGGCCGTGTGGATCTCTGGGCGATGAAGGTTGCCGTCGCGACCTCGGTAGTCAGCCTTGTGTATCTCGCGCTGTCCGTGGTGATGTCGGCTGCGACGACGGATCTGGGACAGTTGATCGTCACCGGCGTCCTGGCCGGGTCGGCCTGCACGTTGGCCTTCGTGCAAGGGCTCCACCCATCGTTGAGGACGTGGGAAGGGCTCACGCGCTACTCATGGCGAGAACTGCTCCGTTTCTTCCTGTGGCCGGGAATGGCTTTCGGATGGACGTATTATCTCATTGCTGACGGGGCGACCAGCTTTCTGTCGGCTGTTCCCAATCCGCCGGTCTGGGTCCGGCTCCTTGTCACTGCATGCACAGCCGGCATCTTGAGCCTGTACGGCTATTACATGGGACGTTCTCGGTGGCAGGAGGAGACTCTTCATGCTACAATTCCGGCGTCTTTGCTGCGGTGTCCCTTTATCTCAAGCATCCTGGCCTCCAAAAAAGCCTGACATGCGCGCACTTCTTAAAAAGCCGAGGTATGGGTGGGTCTGGTGCGCTGTTATAGCTTGCTCGCTGTTCTTCCTGTTCAGCGGGAGCGTTGGAGGAGACCTGGCGCTGGCCCTTGAAGGCAGCGCCTACGGCAGTCTCGCTGAGCCCAACGAACTTGAGCCGCCCCTACA
>DASQRT010000022.1:0-2606 GCA_035642795.1 Nitrospirales bacterium | reverse complement strand
GGTGATCCAACTCGAACACCGGCGATTGAAATGCCGGTCCACGAAGCCTTCGAGGCCGCCCTTGAGCGATCGCAGCAGCTGCCGCTCCGCCTCGTCAGGGCCTGCCCTTCCTTCGGCGCAGACGTCCTGGTACCAGTCCGGTCCTAACGGCAGCACTCGCGCCTGCCCTTGGCGAATCGCTCGTTCGAGCGCCGCATGCATGGGGTATGGGCTGTCCTGCGGGGTCGCCCACCCGGAGGCGGTAAAGCCTTCCGGAATGACCACGAGATCAACATCGAGGATCGGCGTCGCGGGAGTCTCCAGCGTGATCACCACGCCACCTTCAGTAGAAGACGGCTGCAAAGCTGCTGGGGCGCCTGGCTCAGGCGATCGCCCCCCAGCCGGCTTCGACGAGCCCGTTCTGGGTTCCGTCGAAGGAATCAGGGCGTCCCGCATCACGACGAGCGGCTCGCCGTTCCCCGCTTCCTGCCGCACGCGCGCCACCAAACTTGCCGGAAAGACGGCCCCCGTTCCGACCACCAAGTACGACGCTCCCAAGAGGCCCGGGAAAATCTCCCACGTGTGGGGATCGCCAGGTGAAAACTCCAGCACCGGAAGCCACCGCACTTCCGCCCGGATACGCTCATCTGTTCGAAGCTGACGTCTCAGGTCCTCCGTCTCGTCCCCCGCCAGCACGATGAACCGGGAGATTCCGCCGCGTTGCAGGGTCAGAATGGTCCGTTGAAACAGGGACAGGCCGCCCACCACCGTCAGGGGGCTTGCGGGCGAGGGCTCGCCCGGCCGGTTGAAGATTCGCGTGGTGGTCAGGATCAGGGCGCTGTTGATGGGAGCGCGATCCATAAGAGCTCAGAGTTCGATGTACAGTTCGTCGTTCTGCCGGATGAGCGGATAGACGGTGGCATTGCCCGGGCGCCCGTTGCTGTCGCCCGTGGCCAGGTCAAACCTCCAGCCGTGCATCGGACAGCGAATGAAGCACCCGCTCCCTTCCGCAGTTTTTTCGAGTGTCCCTCGGATCAGCGGCCCTTGGCGGTGGGGACATGCATTGTTCAGCGCGTAGAATTGCCCCGCATGATGGAACAGCGCGACGCTGACGCCGTTCACCTGGATGAGCTTGCGCACGCCTTCCGGGATCTCGGCGATCTTGGCCAGAAAAATCATGCGGCATACCCCCAGAGCTTGACGATGGCGGTCGTGACCGGCTGGCTGTACGCCCTGTACTTGAGCAGGGTGTCGAGTCCATCGCAGGTGCGCTCGAGGTTCGTCTCCATCCCCGGAAAATCCGGCCACCCGTGCTCGCACTTGTGCTTGAGGATCCACTCGAGCCCGCGCTCGATCGCGCGGTCGCACTGCGCGCGCATGCCCAGGACGCTGCAGACCAGCATGATGGACCGCGTGCAGTCCATGGTGTGGTCCACGTTCTCGCCGTCCCAGGACCCGTCAGCAGCCTGCACCGAGAGCAGCTTCATCACGCCCTTCCGGCAGCACTCCCGCACGTTGAACTCATCGCCGAGGAGCAGATCCGCCACGATGGAATCCTGGATCAGGTGCGCCGTGATCTCCACCCCCGTCGGATGGAACTCGGGATCGTACCAGCCGCCGTCAGCCGCCTGCCGGTCCAACATGAACTTCATACCCTTGCGCCAGGAGTCCTTGACCTTGGCCAGGGTTGGCTCATCCATGAGGTGCTTGCCGACGGCCAGCAGCACGTCAAAGAAGCTGATCGGGTGGCTCACGGCGTCCAGGTCAGCCCAGGACGGATCGGCCCATTTCCCGTCCTCCTTCTGGGTCTCCAGAAAATAGCGGACGCATTTCTTGACGGCCGCGGCGATCCGCGGATGCTTCAAGTAGAGGTTCCCGCGGATCAGCATCAAGGAGCAGAATGCCGTCACCCACGCGGCGCTCTCTTTATTGGAGGACATCTTCCCCCAGCCTCCGTCCGCGTGCTGGCAGTCCACCAGCGCGAGGTACTCGGACAGGTGTTGCGGGGTGGTCTTCATGTGGAGCAGTACGCGGAGCGCGTGCGCCACCAGCTCCAGGTCTTGATCGCCCTTCGTCAGGCTCCAGTGCGGGTGCTCGGACATGAAGTAGTCGTACTCGCGGTCGATGATCGGCTGAATCTGGTCCATGCGGATGCTCATAGCGTCTCCTGTAGTCTCGGTAACACTTCCCGCTCGGCGCGTATGATGTCCTCCGGGAAATCAATTTCAATCCACGGCTGTCCGCCGATCTTTTCGCAGCCCACCGGAACAGTGCGGAAGAAGGTTTCCCAGGTATCCTCATACTCCCTGTCCAGCTCGCCCTTTCGCACAAAGGGCTCCATCGCCGCCAGCATGGCTCGGGAATCCTCCCGGGTGATCTTGATGAACCCCACCCCCTCGCCGATGAGGTCCGGTGCCTCGTTCGGCACCTTCTTCGTCAGCGCCACCACCCGGCCGCCCCGGATGATTGCCATTCGCTCTTCTGAATCCTGACGCGCCATCTCGTCAATCAACAGGACGTTCGGATGGGGGGACGTGACCAGCCGCCTCACGAATGCGGCCGGGCACAGCACATCGGCGTCCATGATTAGCAGGTCATCATCGAAGCTCCCGCGAGCAAGCCACAAC
>DASQRT010000021.1:0-2923 GCA_035642795.1 Nitrospirales bacterium | reverse complement strand
CGGCGCCTTCGATCTGGCGGGCAATGTCGCGGAATGGGTCCAGGACTGGTATGACGGAGAATACTACAGAGAGAGCCCCGAGAAGAACCCGCAGGGGCCGCGGACAGGCCAGTACAAGATGGTACGTGGAGGCTCGTGGTCCGACATGCCGGTGTACCTTATGTCAGGCAGCCGCACTTCCAAGCTTCCGCCAGAAACCCGCAACGCCTTCATCGGCTTCCGCTGCGCGCGATCCGCAAAGTAGTTTCGAGCGCGGGTCCTGCCCCCGCATAGCCCATCGCAGCTGGGCGTTTCGCCGTCAAAGCCCCGCAGATTCGGCTGTAAGCTCTTCCGCTCCGCCCGGGTCCCATGCGGCGCCACCCGCTCTAAGGCGCATTTCTATTAAGGGATATGGGGTTCCCGCCACAGTCCATGTCTTCTCCACTGTGGGGGGCATCGTCTCCGATCTTCCAGTGCTTCGGCGTGACCTCGAAGGGGCGCCCCCTGATGGAGTACAGCTTGGCCTTATGGATCTGGACGCGGTCTTTGTC
The DNA here is from genome assembly GCA_035642795.1 of Nitrospirales bacterium. Lineage (GTDB taxonomy): Bacteria > Nitrospirota > Nitrospiria > Nitrospirales > NS-4 > NS-12. Next base: position 2,393 of record DASQRT010000021.1, on the reverse strand, counting down.
CAAGAACTTCACTTCCAGGATGACCTCTTCGGTCTCGCGGCGCAGCACCTTCACGACTGACGGTTCGGACCGTGTCTCGAACTCCCCTTGGATGTTCAGAGCCAGGCTGCTCTCCACGATCTTGCCCACCAGGTTGCCTTTCTTGTCGTAGAGAAACCCCCTCAACGTCATCTCGTTGTAGCGACGATTGTGTTCGAACGAGAGGTGCGGCATGCCTTCAATCTCGATGCTGGACGCTGCGTTTCGGTACTGATTGGAGCCGATGTCGAAGTCCATACCTTACGACTTTCCTTCGACGGCTTGAGCCTGCTGGAAACTCATGATCTTAATCGCTGCCTCACGCACCTCGGTAAAGATCACCTTGATGGCCTCGCGGAAGTTGTCGGTGTCGTGAGGGTCCGTGAGCGGTTTTCCCAGGATCTGCAGCGCAGCCGCCTCTCCGAGCAGCCGGTAGGGTGTCTTATAGGGTTTGTTCGTGTCCTCGCCTTCGATTGCCTGCACGTACAGCCGGTACCGGGCGGGCAGGTTTTTCTTGTGCTCGTCGGCGACCTCCTGTCCGGCCTGCTCCGTGATGTGAGAGAGGAGCGTCGAGTGGAACGCCTTGAGGATGGCTGTGGTGCGCTCGGAATCCACGGCTGAAAACGTACCGCACCCGTTGGTGATGGCGAACAGGATGAGATAGGTGAGCTCCCACTCCACGACGTTGAGCTGGAGTTGGTCGAGGGCCTTTAGGTTTACCACCTTGCCGATGTGCTGCTCCAGCCAGTTCTGTTCGACGATGCCGAAGGCCAGGTCGGAGAGCTCCCGGCCGACCTCCTCCGGCGACGCTTGCGGCATGGATCAGAACGCCTCGATCTTACCGAGACGGCAGTGGTCCATCCTGATGAGATGGAAGCGGCCCTGGTCGTCAGCCACCAGGAACCCAGGCAGGTTTCCATTGCCAGGCAAGAGGACTTCCAGCACTGGATAGGTCGCGGTATGGGTAAAGGCCGGGTGGGGCTGGCCGTTGCCCTCGATGACGTCGGTGATGGTGAAACGCCTCATGCCGTTCTCTCCGTTGCTCCTTGGTGAAACTATCTTGAATATACCGAGTATACCATGACGCGCCTCCGAATCAAGACTAAGCAGGCGCGTTTGACGATCTCCACCAGACATGCTATCAGAGTGCGGCCTTTCCATAGTTCCTACACAGAGAGACACTCCTGTCATGAGCACACGTCAGAAGCTCGTCTGGGTCGCCGCCCTGTACTTCGCCGAAGGCTTTCCGTTCGGCATGGTCATGGATGCAATCCCCATCTACCTGCGACTGCAAGGTGTAAGCCTCACGGATATCGGCTTGTTGGGCTTGGTTGGGCTCCCCTGGACACTCAAGTTCCTCTGGGCGCCGGCTGTGGACGTCTGGGGCCACCGGCGCACGTGGGTCTGGGCCTGCCAAGCGCTGATGTGCCTGCCGCTCGTCGTCCTCGCCGGCTCGCACGCGCAGGGCGATATCTGGCTCCTCTGGAGCGTCCTGGTTCTGTTCTCCGTCCTGTCGGCGACCCAGGACATTGCGATCGACGCGTACACGATCGAGTTGCTGGAAAAGCACGAGATGGGCGTCGCCAACGGCGTGCGGGTGACCGCCTATCGCATCGCCCTGATCGCGGCAGGCGGGCTCATAGTGGCGGCGGCAGGGCTCGCGGGTTGGGATATGGTGTTCATCGGTGCGGCTGTGCTGATGGGCCTTCTCTCGATGATCTCTTCTCGGGCTCCGTTAGTGGATGTCGCGACTTCCACAGCACAACCTGGTCCACCTCGCTCGGCGGCTGACGCCATCCGCGCTCCGCTGGAACAGTTTTTCACGCGGCCAGGATTTCTGGCCGTGGCGGCCTTCGTCCTGACCTTCAAACTGGGCGATATGGCCATCGGCCCCATGATCAAACCCTTCTGGGTGGACCGGCAGTTCACGCCGGTCCAGATCGGGTTGGTACCGGGCACGCTGGGTGTCGTGGCGACGATCGGGGGCGCGTTGATCGGGGGAAGCCTGACCAGTCGGTGGGGGATCTTCCGGGCGATCTGGGTGCTCGGCATTTTCCAGGCAGTGTCCAATCTGGTCTATGCCGCGGCCGCGGCGCTGCCCCCGAATACGGCGCTGATGTATGTTGCCTCGCTGGTGGAGTCGTTCTGCGGAGGACTGGGCACTGCCCCCTTCCTGGCGTTTCTCATGAGCATTTGCTCGAAGGCCCACGCAGCTACACAGTACGCTCTCTTGAGTGCATTGTTTGGTCTGACTCGCGCCCTCTCCGGGGCGTTTTCGGGAGTGGCGACCGAGGGGATGGGCTATGCCGCCTACTTTACCGCGACGTTCTTCCTCGCGTGGCCGGCGTTCCTGTTGTTGCCGTGGGTGAAGGAGT
>DASQRT010000020.1:0-4013 GCA_035642795.1 Nitrospirales bacterium | reverse complement strand
TGTTTGGCTCCGGCAGAGAGGTGCTTTCCTGCGCCTTCGCGGTCGGTAAATCGCCCTGTCGATTCGATGACAATGTCCACATCCAGATCCTTCCAGGGAAGCTCTTTGGGGTCCTTCATCGCGAGCACCTTAATAGGTTTGCCGTCGACAAGGATCTGGTCGCCTTTGGCCTCGACGCTTCCCGGTAACGTTCCGTGCACAGAATCGTATTTCAAGAGATAGGCGAGCGTCTTCGCATCCGTGAGGTCGTTAATTGCGACAAAATGCAGATCAGGATCACCAAGTGATGCCCGCAGGACGTTCCGTCCAATCCGTCCGAACCCGTTAATACCGATTCGAATAGCCATGGTCAGTGGTTCCTCAAGAAAAAATGAACCGGTTGAATCCACCGGCTCACGAGGCCGATAGTATCGACGCTCCTGGGCCTTGTCAAGGCATACCAAGGCGGTAATCCCATGTCTGATCACAGAAATTTCAGTGCCGTGCAAACCGGCTGTTGAGCGAGTTGGTGCGAGGCCCGTGGACCTGTGCCTTGCGTCTCTGTCGCCGGGTTCGTTAGAGTTCGGCGATTCCAGAGTCAGAGACTTTTTCGTGAGGTAGCGGTGAATCTCTTCGAGCAGACCACGACGGTGTTGGAGTGGCCCAGACTGCTTGAGGCCCTTGCCGGGCACGCTCGTTCGACGATGGGGGCGGCGCGTTGTCGTGCCCTCGAATTGACGACCAGTTTGCATGAGGCAGTACGGCGCCAGCAGGAAACGGCGGAGATGGGACAGTTACAAGCCTCCGGCGAGGTCCTGCCGACCTGGGCATTCCCGGATATTCGTGACCCGCTTGCCCGAGCGAGGAAAGGGGCGGCGTTAGAAGCTCACGAACTCCGGGATTGTGCGGTGGTGCTGGGCTTGGTGGAGGAGAGCAGCCGCTTTGTGGGGCGGCATCAACACGATGCTCCCGCGCTGGCCTCCGTTGCGCAATACTTGCGAGCGGTCAAGGAATTGCACTCAGTGAAAACGGCTCTGGATGCGGCGATCCACCCCGATGGCTCGATCAAGGAGTCCGCGACGCCGGAGTTGCGGCGCTCGACCCACCAAGCACAGTCGCTCAAACAGCAGATGCGGCATGACCTCGATCAGATCCTGCACTCGCGTCGTTATGAGGAGATCTTACAGGAGCAGTATTTCGCCCAGCGAGAAGGCCGATATGTCATCCCAGTGAAAGCCGATATGCGGGGACGGGTGCAGGGAATCGTCCATGACATCTCGGCCAGCGGGGCCACGGTATTTCTCGAACCGCGAGAGCTGGTCGAACTGAACAATTCGATCAAGGTGGCGGATCTTGAAATTGAACGGGAAGTACGACGCATTCTCCGTGAGTTGTCCGTCCTCGTCGCCGCACAATCCGAGGTCGTGCTCGCGGGGCTTGAGGCGCTGGCTGTGCTCGACGGTATTTCGGCGCGTGCATTGTTCGGTCGCCAGCTAAAGGCGCATCCAGTTGGGCTCAACGCAGAAGGGCGCGTACGGCTGCTGCGTGCCAGGCATCCCTTGCTGGTCCTGTCGAAAGAGCAGGTGGTGGCGAACGACATTCTTTTGGGTGAATCGATCCAGGTGCTTGTCATCTCCGGTCCCAATACGGGCGGGAAGACCGTGACGCTCAAGATCGTTGGGCTTTTTGCCTTAATGGCCCGTGCAGGGTTGCATCTGCCCTGCGACGCGGAGTCCGAGATGGCGCTCTTTCCCGACGTCTATGCCGATATCGGCGACGCCCAAGACCTGGCCCGCGACCTCTCCAGTTTTTCGGCGCACATGACCCAGATGATCCAGTTGCTGGATGAAACGGATCGCAGGCGACGAGGCGACGAACATACCGCCCCGCGACAGTGGCTGGTCCTTCTTGATGAGCCAGTGACCTCGACGGATCCGACAGAAGGTGCGGCCCTTGCCGAAGCGTTGCTCTGTCGACTGGCGACGCTGGGGACGAAAGTCGTCGCGACCACGCATTACGGGTCACTCAAGGCCTTGGCCCACACGATGCCCGGCTTTGCCAACGCCAGCGTCGAATTTGACGTGGCGACGCTCTCGCCGACCTATCGGCTTTTCATGGGGGTGCCAGGTGGGTCGTCTGCGCTTGAGATTGCCGGACGGCTAGGGATGGACCGGGCCTTGCTCGATGAGGCGAGGCTGAAGCTCCACAAAGACGAGCGAGTTATGGAAACGATGCTGCAGGACCTGCAAACGACCCAGCGGCAGTTGACCGACGATCTGGCGCTGGCAGTCGAAGCCAGGCGTGAAGCGGAACAGGCCGAACGACAAGCGAAGGCTCAGCTGGCACATCTGGAAGAGACTGAACGTGAAGCGCAGAAGGGCCTCAAACGAAAACTCAGCGAGCAATTCAGTCGTGCGCGAGCTGAAGTACAAGCCACGGTCGATGCCGTCAAAGGCGAGCAGAAGTTGATCAAGGCCAAAGCGGCGAAGCAACGATTGTTCGAGCTTGAAGCGCAGACGAGAGCCCAATTGGCCCCGGCTGGTGTGTCGATTCCACTTGCACAATTGGGGGTGGGGGATCAGGTCGAGATCAGCGGGCTCGGCATGACTGGTACGCTCCTCGAATCGCCACAGGGAAAGAAGCGTGTAAGGGTGAAGGTGGGCGAGGGAGAAGTGCTCGCAACCGTCGCGAATCTCCTTGGCCTTGCACCAGGGCCGGCAACAGCGTCGAAGCCTGCGCCATCGTCAAATACTCGACGCTTCTCGTCAGGCGGCGGACTGGGACTCGATGAGCAGACGGCCGTGGACGTTCGAGGGAAGGCCGCAGACGAGGCGTTGGATGATGTGATTGCTGCTCTGGATCGTGCAACCTTGGCCGGCGTACCCTTTCTGCGCATCATTCATGGGCATGGCACGGGGAAACTTAAAGCGTCGTTGCGAGACTATTTGAAAGACTCGCCCTACGTGGCAGAGTTCCGTGCTGGAGATAGAGCAGAAGGGGGGGATGGCGTTACCGTTGCTCGACTTCGGTGACGGTTGACTTCATAGGCGGTGAATCGGTGAGGGCATCCAGGGCTTCGGGTACCGATTGTACCGGCGATACCTGGATCGAGGCTGGAAGGTTCCCTGCATGCTCGGCGGTAGGCGTGTGCTTCGAGACTACCACCCGGCGGAGTCTAGCCGCCCTAGCCGCCTGCACTTTTAGCGGGACAGATCCGGCCGGGCCGATTTCACCATCGGAAGTCACCGTTCCCGTCAGCACGTGGCCGGTCGACAGCGTCTTACCTTGGGCCATGGCTGCGACGCTGAGGCTCACCATTGCCGACACACTGTCCCCGTAAATCGTCAGGCCTGCATAGGGGACGGAGAGTTCGATGGTCCAGGAGTCGGTGGAGATTCCCAGGGATCGTGCACTCCGTCTGATCGCCTGTTCGATTGAAGCCTGGGCCATACGCGAGAATTGGCCGGGTGTCGTGCGGAAGTGCAGCATCAGGCCTGTCTGGTCTTGCCGTTCGTCGAACGAGACTCGTAGATAGGAGACCGTGCCGATCTGGTTCTGGCCGGTCGTCACGCCCAAGATGGGAATCAATTGCTCTCGCGGGGCGCCGTATACCTGTCCTTCAACGAGGGAGGTCACCAGCAATAACATTGCGAGGCAGGCGCGCTTCTGTGTCGACGGCGACCAGCGGAGCATGGAACCCTCGTACTCGGGTGATTCTGTAAATGGACCTGTGTGCTATCGGTCATGCCGAAAGAGTCTTGAGAGGTCGCAGGCACGGCGCGCGAGGATGAGCGAGAGCGGATACGGACAGATAGCATTCGACAGCAAGAAGCGAGGATCGTCGCATCTGTCGCACGTCCTCATTACGATCTGTTCGTGATGGTTGGAAGAAACGGGGTAGCCTGGTCATCCTTCTGCTCGCAGAACAGAGGAGGGGATGAAGCCTGATGATCTCCCGTGCTCGTGCAACGCGCGGCCTGAGAAGGCCTTCGTTGGACACGCGCAGTAGGAGATCAATCAGGCCCCATCCGGAT
>DASQRT010000019.1:0-3552 GCA_035642795.1 Nitrospirales bacterium | reverse complement strand
CTGTTTTCGGCCGAAGAGAGCAAGGTGCTCCAGGCGGTGGCCAGCCAAGCGGCGATCGCGATCGAAAATACGACCTTGATGGAGAAATCATTTGAGATGCAGGAAGCCCTGGAAGTGCGCAAGCTGGTGGAGCGGGCCAAGGGTCTTCTCATGCGGAGCAAGCAGATTTCTGAGGAAGAGGCCTTCCGGATCATGCAACGCCAGAGCATGGACACCCGGCGGTCCATGCGGGAGATCGCGGAGGCCATCCTCTTGGCGGGGGAGCTCGACAAACGGGTCTCTGTAAAATAGCCTTGACAGCCCCAACAGGCTTCTGCTATAAAGCCCCACCATAGCACGACGACGTGCTTGACGACGACGGCGTCTTTCCCCGTGAGGCAGTAGGGGAAGGCGCCTTTTTGTTTGTCGGACAATGACGTCCTCCGGCCGTACCTTCATCAGGGGATCCGGTTTGAGGACGCTTTCTTTTTGATAGTAAAAGAGGTTGGGATGAGGCTCTTACGGCTTGCGATGGCTCAGGTGAACACGACCGTCGGCGACCTCGACGGCAATGCCACTCTGGTGCTCAAAGCCCTCGAAGCGTCCCGCGAGGCGCAGGCCGATCTGGTGGTGTTTCCGGAATTAACCATCACGGGCTACCCTCCGGAAGACCTTCTACTGCACCCCCAGTTCATCACCGACAACCTCGCGGTGTTGCACCGGATCGTCCGGAAGGTCAAAGGGATCGCCGCAGTGATCGGCTTCGTAGACCGCCACGACGATATCTTCAACGCCGCTGCGTTTGTGTCTAACGGCCGGATCGTGGCCACCCAGCACAAGAGCCACCTGCCGAACTATGGGGTGTTCGATGAGAACCGCTATTTCCAGGCCGGCACGCGCTCCGTGACGGTGGTGCTCAACGGGATCACCATCGGCTTCAACATCTGCGAAGACATCTGGTTTCCTGAAGGCCCCACCCGGGCGCAATCACTCGTCGGGGACGCGGAAGTCGTCGTCAACATCAGTGCCTCGCCCTACCATCGGGGCAAACTCCGTTTCCGCGAGGAGATGCTGGCCACGCGCGCCATGGACAATCTTGTGGCAGTGGCTTACGTCAACCAGGTTGGCGGCCAGGACGAACTGGTCTTCGACGGCAACAGCCTCGTGGTGGACCAGGCCGGTAGCATCGTGGCCCGGGGACGGGCGTTTGAGGAAGATCTCGTGGTGGCCGACGTCGATGCCGACGCCGTTACGCGGGCCCGCTTGCACGACACGCGTCGCCGACGCGCGCGCCGCGCGCTTGAACGGAGAGGCGTCACGGTGGATCGCGTCGTCCTCTCCTCCCGTTACTACCCGACGCACCGTCGCCTTGCTCATGGGGGCCTGCCAGCCGTTCCCTCACCGCTAGAGGAGGTCTACCGGGCCCTGGTGTTAGGCATCAGCGATTACGCCCACAAGAATGGATTTGCGAAGGTAGTGCTGGGTCTGAGTGGGGGCATCGATTCGTCCTTGAGCGCAGTCCTAGCTGTGGATGCGCTGGGTGCGCGTAACGTCGTCGGCGTCTGTATGCCGTCCCCGTACTCTTCGGACGAGAGCCGCGAGGATGCGCAAACGCTGGCTCAGAACCTGGGGGTCCGGTTTCTGACCTTGCCGATCACGCCCATCTTCCAGGCCTGCACATCAGTCCTGGCGCCAGTGTTCAAGGGGCGGCAGCCTGACGTGACCGAGGAGAATCTCCAGGCCCGGATCCGCGGTAACCTCCTGATGGCACTTTCCAACAAGTACGGGTGGCTGGTTCTGACGACCGGGAACAAGAGCGAGATGAGCGTCGGCTACGCGACGTTGTACGGCGATATGGCTGGCGGGTTCGCGGCCATCAAGGACGTACCGAAGACGCTCGTCTATGAGCTGGCCCGGTGGCGGAACGGGCGGGAGGCTGATCCCGTCATTCCCAAGCGCGTGTTCACCCGGCCTCCAACAGCAGAGCTTCGTCCCAACCAGACGGACCAGGATTCCCTTCCGCCCTACGAAGTTCTGGATCCCATCATTCGAGGATACGTGGAGGAGGACCAGAGCCTCGACGATCTGATCGCCGCCGGTTTCGATCGCCATACAGTGGAGCAGGTGGTTGCCCTTGTGGATCGCAGTGAATACAAACGTCGCCAATCGCCGCCTGGGGTGAAGATCACGCACCGGGCGTTGGGGAAGGACCGGCGGATGCCGATCACGAACCGGTATCGTAGTCATTGAACTGAGATTTCTACACGATGATGTGTAGAGGGGGACGATGGTGTCGCCGTTAACAGACAGTCAGTCAAACTTGCTGAACCAACAAAGGAGACGGCACAACCATGAAACGACTTGGACGCATCATCATTCCCGCGTTCTTCCTGTCCCTCCTCGCGGCTGGGACAGCATCCGCAACACCCTCGACCACCTATTGGACACCGGCCACATCTGACGTCCAGCCCTTTAACGTCTGGCACATCGGGGTGGATAACTATTTCCGGCTGTATCAGACACAACAAGACTTAGACAAAGGGCAGGGGATGGCATTGCCCACCGATGTTGGCTTGACTGTAGGTGTCTTACCCTTTGAAAAGCTCAATATGGAAGTGGGCACCGACTATCTCGCCCCGGCCGTCTTTGCCCACCCGGCGCTCCGGTCCATGGGGAGCAGCATTCTGTTCAACGCGAAATTGGGCACGCCGGAGGGGGCGTTTCTGGGGAGCTGGTTCCCGGCCTTCAATCTGGGCATTTTCAACGTGGGAACGAAATCCCAAGTGACGAGCATGAACATCGTGGACTTCCTGGTAGGGAAAACGCTTGGCCAATTCGGGAGGATCCATGGAGGCGGCTATTATGGGAATCCCGGATCGGTCTTGATGAATAAAAACGGTTGTGTGCCGGGGGCCACTGTCTCGTTGGGCTGCGCTCCCGGTCAAACTGCCGACCATCAGAATACCGGCGGTATGGTCGGCTACGACTACGGCTTCTGGCCGGTCAAGGACAAGGAAGGGAATGAGTATAACAAGTGGGTGTTCGCCGCTGACTACGCGAGCGGTAAAAATTACATCGGTGGAGGAGGATTCGGGATCTATCGCTACTTCACCAAGGACATCAGTCTCCTGACCGGACCGGTGTGGTTCAACGACCATGCCATCAACGGCCAGTGGAAGTGGACGGTTCAGTTGGACATCAACTTTTAGGGTATTTGCCGCGGCGAAGAAGTAGGGGAGCGGCCGGTCGTCCGATGGTGTACGCCGGCCGCCAGTTTCGTGGGCTTTTCAAAGCCATTTTGATCAGACTGACGGCGGGAGCCGCCTGCGATGCAGCGGTTGTGTGAAAGGGGCGATTCGGCTATGATGACTCGCTCGATGTCCTCGGTGTCCACCGGGTGGGCAGTGTCATCGGGATAATCGTGAGGGAGTTGTTCGCCTCCAAGACGATCAACCCGGCAGGGTGTGAGGAGCGAGTCTATTCGTAGTGGGACGGCCTGAACGGTAGAAGGCCTTGCCGCATAGCATCTGGCTGGTCTGAGAAGAAGGGGGCAGGCGTTCATGAAGAAAATCG
>DASQRT010000018.1:0-2297 GCA_035642795.1 Nitrospirales bacterium | reverse complement strand
AAGACCATCGTCGTCTTCGGCGTAGCCAACAAGAAGAGCGTCGCCTACCAGGTTGGTCAGGTACTGGAAGCGGAAGGCGCCACCGTCGTCTATGTCGTCCGGTCGAAGGAACGCAAGGATAGCGTGTCGAAGCTCCTGCAGAAAGCTGAGATCTACGTCTGCGACGTCACGCGTGACGAGGAGGTCCAGGCCGTGGCTCGTGACATCACAAAAGGTCATCCGACGATCCACGGGCTCGTACACTCCATCGCCTTCCTTGATTACGAAGGCGGCATCAAGCCATTCCATGAGACATCCCGGAAGGCCTTCCTCCAGTCCGTGGACATTTCCTGCTACTCCCTCATCGCCATCGCGAACGCGTTCAAGAATAACCTCGCACCTGATGCTTCCGTTGTCGCGGTCTCCATCTCCACCACCAAGATGGCGGCCGAGAACTACGGCATCATGGGCCCAGTGAAGGCCGCGCTGGACTCGACCATCTGCTTCCTCGCCAAGTCCTTCAGCACGTTCTCCAATGTCCGCTTCAACTCGGTCAACCCCGCTCTGCTTAAGACCTCGGCCTCCGCCGGCATCCCTGGCTACGCGGATTACTATCTGTACGCGGAAAAGCTGGCGCTCCGGAAGAAAGGCGTGACGACGCAGGAAGTCGCCAACGCGGCGGCGTTTCTGTTGAGCGAGCGCTCGGCCGGGATCAACGCCCAAGGAATCGTGCTGGACGCGGGGATGTCGGTGAACTACTTCGACAAGGATGTGATGAAGCGGGCGCTGCGGCCAGATTAAGCGGCGAGACTACTTGGCGGGGCCGGTGGTCTTGCGCAGGAGGATCTCGGAGGAACCGGGGATCAACAGATGCAGGATCGGCCCAATTTCCGTGTAGCCATTCCGCTCGTAAAACCGCCGGGCCTGGTGATTGAAGTCGGACACGCACGCGAACAAATTCTTGGCCCGCCGGAAGACCACGCTCTCCAGATGGGCCAAGAGCGCTTTGCCATACCCTCGTCCCTGGGTTGATGCGGCGATGGCAAAGAGCTCCAGATAGTCGCCGAAGAGAAACCGCTGACGAAGGACCCCGACACCAACCACGCTCCCTCCAGCCTCGATGACAAACGCTTCCCGCCCCTGCAACGGTGTCTCAAACAGGCGCGCCCAGTCGGATGCGGAGTAGTTCAGTCTTTTCCAGGGATCCAGATCGGCCAGCAGGCGGACCACGGCGGCAAAATCATCCGGCTTGTACGGCCTAACGGTTGCTGGCGATGGGGTCATGGTCCGCAGAAACGTTGCACTGGCCGAGCAGTTCGGTGACGGTCACCGGGTGAAGACCCTTTTTCAGCAGTTCTTGCGACAGCTCCTCCACCACCGCGCGGGTGTGCAGGCCCTTGCCGTTGGCGTGGAAGACGACAATGCTGCCGTTGCGTACCCTCGCTCGCAGATCCTCAAGCATCCGGTCGGGAGACAGACGCGGATCGGGATCCCCCGAGACGACGTTCCAGAGAATGACCCGCAGCCCCAGCGCCCGCGCGATCTCCACGGTGGTCTCATCGTATTCGCCGTACGGCGGCCTGAACAGCGCCCCGCGATAGCCATAGCGCTTCTGGAGCGTGAGAACCGGCCCATTGATCTCGGCGCGTTGGCGGTCCGCGTCCAGCGACGGGAGGTGAGCGTGGATCTGCCCGTGCGTTCCAATCTCGAAGAAGGGGACGGTCAAGAGCGCCTTGACCTCGGCTTCATGCTTGACGATCCACCGGCCAGACAGAAAGAACGTCGCCGGAATGCGGCGCTCCGTGAGCATGTCAATCAGAAGAGAGTCATACCCGACTCCCTCGCGCACCGGACACATGTCAAAGGTCAGGGCCACAGCCTTACAACTCGATGGGCCGGATCGGATTACTTGAGCCGCGCCGTCGGCGGCAGGTAGGACTGCGCTCCAAAGAAGCACGCCAACGGCAAGCGTTCTCTTCAGCGTCACGGCTTCTTGTCTGGTGCGGCCTTCGGCGGATGTTCCACTTTGAGGATGTTGACGTCGAACGTGAGATCCTTGCCGGCGAGCGGATGATTGGTGTCGATCACCACCGAATCGCCCTTGATCTCCAGCACCTTGGCCGGCTGACCGTTTGCAGATCGGAGCATCATGCCCACCTTCGCCTCCGGTGGCACATTCTTCTTCGGCACCTCTATTTTCTTCTTTTCATCATAAAGTCCATATGCCGCCGCCGCCGGTATTGTGATGTGCTTTTTGTCGCCGGCCTTTAGGCCGGTCAACTCCTTCTCCAGGCCCGGAATGATCTCCTGCTTGCCGT
>DASQRT010000017.1:0-4046 GCA_035642795.1 Nitrospirales bacterium | reverse complement strand
TATTGGCGTCCCAGCAGGCCCTCATTCATGCCCCAGGCAAGCGCGTACGTGAAGAAGCCTGATTCTTGGCGCCATCTCCTGGAAGAGAGCGATGAAACGCCTTCGCCCGGCTCGACTGCGTCGCTCCATGGGGCTGGCGTTGACGCCCGCGGTGGAGGGGTCACGCTGCAGCCGGCCAGCATGAGCAGTGCGAGCGCGGCTCCGGGGATGCTCGAGCATGGCGAGGTCATGGGATCGACGGCCAAGGTATCACCCCGGCTCCGTTTCGAGAACGGGCGCCAGAAGGCGATTGCAGCGTATCTTGTAAACTGCCTGGTTCCGGCATCGGCGCCCCCTGGCGCATAACGCAAGGAAGGAACGCGGTGCGCGAACATGCTGCGGTTGTCCCGTGCTTGGGGTTGACGCTGTTGGTCGGCCTCGTCGTGGCGTGTGCCCCGCGCGACCAGGAAACGGGAAGGCTACGTGAGCTGAGCGGCGAGGGGTGGATCGATGTGACGGCGACGCTCGATCCGGCGAGGACTCCGGTGTACCAGGGCGACGCGCCCATGAAGTTCGATTTTCTCAAAGACATGCGGAAGGGCGATATCCTGACGCTGTCGGTCTACTCACTGGGCGCGCACAGCGGGACGCACATCGACGCCCCGATGCATTTCGTGGCCAACGGCGCACCGATCGACCAGGTGCCGCTGGACCCGCTGATCGGTGCCGCGCGGGTGATCGACATCCCCGACAGCGTACGAGCGATCGACGCGGGCGAACTGAACCGGCACGACTGGAGGGGCGCGAAGCGCGTGCTGTTCCGGACGCGGAGCACGCTGCGCGGCTGGATGGACTCACCCGAGTTCCATAAAGACTTCACGTACATCGCACCGGACGCGGCGCAGCTCCTCGCGGACGCCGGAGTCCTGCTGGTCGGCGTGGACTACATCTCGGCAGAGCAATTCGGCGCTCCGGCGCCGAGGACGCACCAGATTCTGCTCGGACGCGGGATTCCCATCGTGGAGGGGTTGGACCTCCGCCCGGTGCAGGCGGGTGACTACGAGCTGATCGTGCTACCGCTCAAGGTTCGAGGGCACGAGGGGGCGCCGGCGAGGGCCATCTTGCGGAAGGGTAGGGGCAGGCCAGCGTTTCGTGTGATCGCGTTCTTTACCGGCAAGGAGGATCAGGCCCATATCAGCTTTCTACGGGAAGCCGAGCGATGGTTTCCGGAAAAGGCGGCGCAATACAATTTCAGCTATGACACGACATCCAATTGGTACAACCTGAATGCAGACTTTCTTTCTGGATATGAGGTCGTGGTGTTTCTGGATACGCGTCCGGAGGAACCTGCACAGCGAGCTGCGTTTCAGACGTACATGGAGCATGGCGGAGCCTGGATGGGCTTTCATTTTGCCGGTTTTGCTTTGACACCTTCAGCGTACCCGGCCAACTGGGACTGGTATCACACCACATTTCTCGGTTCGGGATCATACGTCAGTAACACCTGGAGACCGACGTCGGCCGTTCTCCGCGTCGAAGACCGCAGGCATCCGGTGACGTCCCGTCTGCCCGAGACTTTCAAGTCTTCGCCAAGTGAGTGGTACCGATGGGAGAAAGATCTGCGGCAGAATCCGGACATCGACATTCTGCTGTCGATAGACTCGACCAGCTTTCCGCTGGGCACCGGGCCAAAACCGCACGAGATCTGGCACAGTGGGTACTATCCCGTGGTGTGGACCAACAAGAACTACAAGATGATCTACCTCAACATGGGTCACAATGATATTGACTACGAGCACAAGTACGGAACCGCCAACAACACGTTGTCACAGACCCTGAATAACCCGATTCAGGATCGACTCATCATCGATGGCTTATTGTGGTTGGGGGACAGGAAGGAGCGCCGCTAGCGTCACCGAAGCTCGCGTAACGCCTCGCCATCCCACTCGACGATCTCGGGCGGGTCGACGTTGTAGTCGGCATACCTGAGCCAGGTCGGCGTCGCTCGGATGTACGTGAGACCAGGCCACTGCTGACGCTCACGGCCGTCGGGAAAGACGCCGAGGTAGAGCTCCGTGAGTCGCGCGCGTTCGGCACCCGTTGGCGCGTCCGCCCGGCCTTCGTATTGCACGGTCCGCTCGTCCTTCCCCTCGAGGCTTCCAATGACAAACGCGATCTCGGCCCGCTCGCGGAGGTTCTGTCCCTTGCGTGAGGTCGCGAGGGTGTCGAATACGATTTCGAAGGCATCGGAGACCGCGATCCCGACGACCGCGCTCTGCGGCGCGCCGCTCGCGTGGAGGGAACTCTGCACGGCGTATCGACGGCTCCGCAGGAATTCCAGCAGGGCAGCGCGAGTGATGGGCACGGTTACATCGGGTGGCGCTGGCTAACGCATAGTATGCATAGTCATCGGATGCTTCGATCCGACTTGCCTTGCAAGATAATCCCGTCGCGGAGGCGCAATGGAAAGCCCCTTCTACGGGGTCCGCGCCCGCGCTAAGTTGAGGCCCGGCAATCACGCCCGAGTGGCGGAATGGCAGACGCAGGGGACTCAAAAGCCGGGGGCCGCTGTGCGGGGCCCCCGTTTCGTAGTCAATCGGTGTCCTGTGGTGTCCGCTGTTTCATGTCCTGCCGCGCGGGACCGGCATAGAAACGGCATAGGAACGTCCCTGAGACTGTCGCGTTCTCACCCCTCGATGCCGCAAAAACAGCCTAGCCAACACAGCGAAAGGCCAGAACTTAGCGTTGTCGGTCTTGAATCCCTGAGCCGAATATAGCACATTTGGTATGTCGAGGATGGGGCCCTGATGGCCGTCTGGAAGACCAAGTGCGGCGGGGCGGAGATCCTAATCAAGAACATGGACCATCTTCCGCCGCACTGTCACGTGAAGCACGGCGGCCGGGATGTGAAGGTGAGACTTCACGACCTGCGTCCGTGGGGGACGTCCGAGTTGCCCAGCGGGGTACGGAAGTGCCTTCGGGAGCATCAGGAGGACATGTTGGCCGCGTGGGATACGGTGAAGGTAATCCCGGCCGGTAAGGCGTGGGAGTTTGAGGACTAGAAGAATGCCAACAAAGACTCAATCGGCTGTGCTGCAGTTGGACTCTACGCAAGCGAGCTCGTCAACCCAGGTGGCCACAAAGGCTGCCCTGGGCCACCTCGGATTGCGATATGAGTCCCACACCGACTTCTGGAAGTTGCTCCAAGCCGGGAAGGCGTCTGAGGTCCCGACGAGCATGGTAGTGATCGCCAATATGTCCCGAGTGGCGCGGATCTTCCAATCCACTGGTAGAGCTGATTGGGCCGCCGGCGTGCGGACAGCCAAGCCCTACGTCCTCAGCGTCGTCACAAGCAAGGCAGATCGCGCCGCCGCTGCGCCGGCCCTCATTGAACAGATCGTGGAGGACTCGGATCATCGGTTGACCGTTTGCGAACTCCGCCGACCGCTTGCTACCTCGCTTGCTCAATGCCTGGCTAAAGCAGCCGCAGCGATTCGGCCCGAGGGAGTTGTCGCGGCTAGCTACTCCGATATTGATCGGACGCTGTGGCTGATGTTCGGTGATGGGTTGAGGGCGAAGGTTCCGTGGTCAGCTCTGGGATTGGACGATCGCCGGCCGGAACTGCGACCAGAGACCGTGCGGGTAGCTGAGGACGATCCCGAGACTCTCGAGGTCTTGGATACCAAAGGCGACGTCTTCCAGATTGACGCCGCATCCCTCAGATCTCTAGCTGACAAGGACGCAGGCGACGTCCTCAAGCGTTCTGCGGTCGAAAGCGCCGTGGCTCTCGGCCGGACCTTGGCGGAAGCACGCCAACGGGCAGGACTAACGCAGGACGAATTGGGTGCCCGCGCTGGGCTCACGCAGGAAGCCGTCTCGCGCCTGGAAGGCGGCAAGCACTGGCCACGAATTGATACTCTTAGGAGCTACGCTCATGGTCTCGGGATATCGGTCCGGGAACTCCTAACTAGTCGCGAGGAAGAGCTGCCGCAGCTGGTTAAGGCCCCGAAGTAGCAAGCACAAGACCCTATCGGTTTTCATCGCCGAACCCTCCCTACTTTGGCTCG
>DASQRT010000016.1:0-2955 GCA_035642795.1 Nitrospirales bacterium | reverse complement strand
TCGCCGCTCACGGTGAACTGGACGACGCTGGGGCTTTCGCTCCTCCTGCAAATTCCGTTGCTGTGGACGGATCAGAAGATGGCCGTTGCAGGCGTGGCGTCCGTGCCGATGTCCGGTTGGCTGGCGCTGCTTTACCTGATCGTGTTCGCCACCGCACTCGGCCAGCAGGCTTGGCTCTACGGCGTGCAGGGCATCGGGCCGTCGCGCGCGGGCGTCTTCGTCAACCTGATCCCGGTGTCGGCGCTGATGTTCTCGGCCCTGATCCTCGGCGAGCGCATCGGGCTCAAGGAAATAGCCGGCATCGTCCTGACTCTCGCCGGCGTATGGCTCGTGAACCGCCAGTCTGCGCGCGCGGCACGGGAAAAGTTTCGTTAGAACTGCTGCAACTCTGCCAGCGCTTGACTAGCACGGGCACTGGATCGCGTTGAACCAGTAGAAAAACCAGACCGCGAAGGCGACGGTGGTCCAAAAGATCGCCTTGCCCAGCCTGATCTTCCAGGGCGGGTCTTTTCGCGTCGAGACATAGCTGGGATTATATTCGTCGCCAGAATCGTAAGCCATAGCGTCCTCCTTCACGAGTCTAGTCAAAATAATGTGGGTTAAGATATTACACAAAAGGTGCGTTACGCAAGGGCGAACACTCTTAGTTGTGTGGGATCTATACCGCTTAGCGCTTCTTGAGGAGGCGCTCGATCTCGGTGCGGAAGACGTCGTAGCCTACGGCGCCAGGGATCGAGAGGGCGTCGGAGAAGCGATGTCCGTCCGTGCGGACGACGAGGAACCCCGGCGTGCCGAAGAAGCCGAGCGTGTTCGCGAGCTCGCGATCGGCCATGATTGCCGGGACGTGCTTCTGCGAATCCATGCAGGCGGCGAATGTTTTTGCGTTCAACTGTAAGTCTTTAGCGAGCTGCATGATGATCCCCGTGCCCAAGCGGGCGTGCTGGTCGAAGAGCCGGTCATGCATCCCCCAGAATTGACCCTGCTCTCCGGCGCAGCGAGCGGCATGCGCGGCGACGAGTCCCCAGCCCTCGGGAGCACGCGGGTAGTCCCGGTACGCGAAGCGGACCTTGCCGGCGTCGAGGTACTCCGCCTTGAGCGCGGGGAGGGTCTCGCGGTAGAACCGGCCGCAATACCCGCAGGTGAAATCGGAAAACTCCACAATGAGAATAGGAGCTTTCTGATTACCCAATGAGGGGGTGGAAGGAGTCAGAATTTCAGTAAGGGGCCCGGACTGCATACCGTACGCTACCACGAGAAATGGGGACAGGCAACTTTTCAAGCCTGTCCCCTTTTCCCAACGTGTTGATTTGACAGGGAACGGGTGCTACGATGCCGCTCCTGTACGCGCTATGACGGAGACCTCATCGAGACGCTTCATCTGAGCACATGGACTACAAAGCCACTCTGAGTCTCCCCCAGACTGACTTTCCCATGAAGGCCAATCTCCCTCAGCACGAGCCGGAGACCCTGTGCCGCTGGGACCGCGAGCGCCTCTACGAGCGGATTCAAGAGGCTCGGCGCGGCTGCCCTCTCTACGTGCTGCACGACGGCCCCCCCTATGCCAACGGCCGCATCCACATCGGCCACGCGCTGAACAAGATCCTCAAGGACATCATCGTCAGGTCCAAGACGATGGAGGGGTATCAGACGCCGTTCGTGCCCGGTTGGGACTGCCACGGGTTGCCGATCGAGCATCAAGTCTTGAAGGAACTGGGCGGCAAGAAAAAGACGCTCGGCAAGGTCGAGATCCGCAAGCTCTGCCGCGAGTACGCCGAGAAGTATTTCAAGATCCAGCGGGAAGAGTTCCAGCGCCTGGGCGTGCTGGGCGACTGGCACAACCCGTACCTGACCATGACCTACGATTACGAGGCCGCGATCCTGCGCGAGGTCGGCAAGTTCGTTAAGGGCGGCGGGGTTTACAAGGGGAAGAAGCCGGTCCTCTGGTGCCCCGTGGATGAGACCGCCCTGGCCGAGGCCGAGGTCGAGTACGAGGAGCACACCTCGCCGTCGATCTACGTCAAGTTTCCGCTGGAGAACTCGCCCCAAGTGCTCGCCAGCCGCGCCGTCCTGGGCGTCAACTTTCCGCCCGACATCACGCGCGTCTCGATCGTGATCTGGACGACCACTCCGTGGACGCTGCCCGCCAACCAGGCCGTGTGCCTGCATCCGGATTTCGACTATGCGTTCGTGCGGGCCGGAGACGAGGTGCTGGTGATCGCAGAGAAGCTGGTGGACGCGGTCGCCAAGGCTTGCAGGCTTTCCGGTCACAACGTTCTCGGCGTCAGGAAGGGGCGGATCCAGTTGGGCGGGTTCGAGGGCTTGCGCTGCCGCCGCCCGGCGTCGGAGGGCACCTCACCAATCCTGCTTGGCGAGTTCGTCACCCTGGACGAAGGGACGGGGTGCGTGCACATCGCGCCGGGGCACGGGCAGGAGGACTACGAACTGGCGCTCAAGTACAACGACCCGCAATATCTGCCTGTGATCCAGGCGCCGCTGGAAGTCCTGGCGCCCGTCGACGATCAGGGTCGGTTTACGGATGGGGCCCCGGAATGGCAGGGGAAGACCGTCTTCGAGGCAAACCCGCTAATCGTGCAGAAGCTCAAAGCGACGGGTGTGTTGCTTGGGGAGGGGACCTATACGCACACCTACCCGCATTGCTGGCGATGCAAGAACCCCGTGATCTTCCGCGCCACCGATCAGTGGTTCGTCTCGATGGAGAAGAACGATCTCCGCAAGAAGGCACTCACGGAGATCGACACCCGCGTGCGCTGGATTCCAAAGTGGGGCCGTGACCGCATCTACGGCATGATCCAGTACCGGCCGGACTGGTGCCTCTCCCGCCAGCGCGTGTGGGGCGTGCCGATCCCGGGGTTCTCGTGCCAGGGATGCGGGCAGGTGCTAATCACGCCGGAGATCGTCGAGCATATCGCCAAGCTGGTCGAGCAGCACGGCACC
>DASQRT010000015.1:0-5972 GCA_035642795.1 Nitrospirales bacterium | reverse complement strand
AAGTCCAAGTATCGCCTGGGCACGTCAGGCCGTGGTTTCCAGATAACCTCGCTGGAGCGGCTCGAGTCCATAAAGAGCGCGAAAGGGTCCGCGCCGCCCGCCGCCTCCGGAACAAAATAGGTGGAGAAAAGCTGGAAGGCTTGGGGGGACGGGTAGGTTGGAATCCCACGATAGCGGAGCGGACGGGGAGCCTCGCCCACCGTCTGATCGTCATAGAGCCCGCGGATCAACTCGAAGGTGGCGCTGCCCGTCCCTGTGAGCAGCGATTGGAACAATTCCACTACGGGGAGGAAGTCGATGTGTCCCCAATGCATGGCCCCCATGCAGGCCATGAAACGGGACTGCGCGAACGTGCCGTCTTCCAAGATGTACAGGGCGTCTTTGCGATGGCGAATTGTCACGCAGCCCTGCGCATCCAGTGTCATGTTCTGGTCATCATAGAAAAACGCGATCTCCTCCGGCGTGACCTGCAACGCCTGGGCGGCCATCATCTGCAGATCCTTGGTCGTGAGCCGCTGCCAACCGGGCTTCTTGGAGAGATCCAAGGTTCCGACGTTGGCCAGTCCTTCTGGCTTGATGCCGACCCATTGTCCCCAATCCAGATACAGACGCGCATAGAGCAGCTTGGGGCCCGTCCCTGTGTCATCCCAGGCGCATTCGTGCAAGGGAGTGCCGCCTGGATCAACACAGAGAATACGGTGGCCATGAGAGCCATAGAAGATCGCATGGCCAGTCTGCGTAAGCAGAACTCGAAGACCAGCTCTGGGTGATGCCGTCGGCGGGTGCCAGAGCGTGCCCATCGGATGAGGGGAGTCGACGAGTTGTCCGGCTCGGATCGCCAGCGCCTCCGCACTCGGCCGGTTTTCCCGGAAGATCACGTTGCCTGGCCGGGTTATTACCGAGACGATCTCCTGCATGGAGGCCATGACGCGACAGTAGGGGGATGAGGCTATGGGTGTCAAGTAAGGAGGAGTGCTCAGTGAGTAGCGGAGTACACGCGAATCGGTCACTATTTGCTGATGGAGCCTTCCCCATCACTATAAAATGCCCGCATGTCATTGATTTGTAATTAAAAATTAAGTCTCTTCGGCTTTCAAATCCTTCGTTTCGAACCGTTACGCAGAAGTAGCAATCCAGCCTTTATCCTACCGTAGGCTCGTTAACAACTTTTCTTCATAATATTCAATACATTAGTCTTAATTCGACACTTTCTAGAAGCCCGATTTGGTAACAGCTATCCAGAGCGCTGATCGATAGCTCTAGGCTGGACAAGATAAATCTCAAATAAATTAAAAACTTATGAATGCCTTGGATGAAGCAATCTAGATGGTCTTCTCGTTGCATTGTTTTTGGTTCTGTCATGTCATGTACCCATCCAACCAAGCCATCCAATCAACTGAAAAAGAGCGAGAAATTAGAAGGGAGGTGGGACAGTTTTGCGGTAGTGGATGGTTCGTGTTCACTGCGGTGGACACGGACAGTGTGTGATGCAGTCGTTTGTTATCCAACGAAGGAGGATAGGTGATGTTTTTAACTAGACGGCAATTTTTGAAGGCGAGCGCCGGGACGATCGCGGCGCTGGCGGTTGCGGACAAGGCCCTAGCCCTGACCGCGCTGCAGCCGGTCATCGAGGTGGGGAACCCCCTCGGCGAGTATCCTGACCGCTCCTGGGAGCGTGTCTATCACGACCAGTACCGCTACGACTCGTCCTTCTCGTACATCTGCACGCCGAATGACACGCACGCGTGCCGTGTGCGCGCGTTTGTGCGTAACGGGGTGGTGATGCGGGTCGAGCAGAACTATGACCACCAGACCTATGAGGATCTGTATGGCAACCGCGGGACGTTTGCGTGGAACCCGCGGATGTGCCTAAAGGGGTATACGTTCCATCGGCGGGTATATGGGCCGTACCGGTTGAAGGGCCCGATGCTGCGCAAGGGCTGGAAACAGTGGGTGGACGATGGCTGCCCGGAGCTGACGCCGGATGTGAAAACCCGCTACCGGTTCACCAGCCGTGGCGAAGACGACATGCTGCGCGTGTCGTGGGACACGATCGGCACGTATGTCGCCAAGTCGTGGATCAAAATCGCCGAGCGGTACTCGGGCGAGGCGGGCGCGCGGCGCCTGCGCGAGCAGGGGTATCCCCCGGAGATGATCGAGTCGATGAAGGGCGGGGGCGTGAGGACCTTTAAGCTGCGGCCGGGCATGGCTCTGCTGGGCCTGATCGGCAAGATCGGGAATGGCCGCATGGACAACACCACCTGTGCCTTGCTGGACGCATACGTGCGGAAGGTGGACGGCACCAAGGCGGTGGGCGGCCGGACGTGGTCGAGCTACACCTGGCACGGCGATCAGAACCCGGCGCACCCATACTGGTGCGGCGTGCAAACCTCGGATATTGACCTGGTGGATATGCGGTTTGCCAAGCTACACACGAGTTGGGGCAAGAACTTCATCGAGCACAAGATGCCGGAAGCGCACTGGATGGTCGAGTGCATGGAGCGTGGCGGGCGACTCGTGACCATCGCGCCGGAATACAACCCGCCGGCGACGAAGTCAGATTATTGGCTGCCGGTCCGGCCAGGCGGTGACGGCGCGCTGTTCCTGGGGACCATCAAAATCCTGATGGACGAGAATCTGTACGATGCGGACTTCTGCAAGCAATACACAGACATGCCGATCCTAGTCCGCACGGACACGTTGCAGTACCTCGATCCGCGCGATGTGATCAAGGACTACAAACTGTTTGACCTGTCCAAAACGTACACGGCCAAGGTGCAGGCGATCAAGGACGCGGACCGGGAACGTCTGGGCGACTTCATGGTGTGGGACCAGACAAAAAAACAGGCAACCCCGATGCACCGGGAACTGATGGGCGTGCACCAGGTCAAGGCCGGGATCGATCCCGCGCTGGAAGGCACCTACCGGGTGACCTTGCTGGACGGCAAGAGCGTGGATGTGATGCCGGTGTTCCAGATGTACAAGATCCACGTGCAAGACTTCGACCTGGACACCACGAACCAGATCACCAATACCCCCAAGGACCTGATCGTTCGGTGGGCGCGCGATAGCGGGACCGTCAAGCCCGCGCAAATTCATAATGGTGAGGGCGTGGCACACTGGTTTCACTGCACGGCAAACGGTCGTGGAGCCGCGATGGTCGTGATCATCACCGGCAACGTGGGCAAATTTGGGACCGGCCAGTACACCTGGGCAGGCAACTTCAAGACCGGCATTCCGCATGGGACGCCGTGGTCCGGGGCCGGCATCGGCGCCTGGGGCGGCGAGGATCCGTTCAACCTCAACCTGGAGGGGACCGCGCACGGCAAGGAAATCAAGACGAAGGGCTACTCTTACGGTGAAGAGCCGGCGTACTGGAACCACGGGGACCGCGCGCTCATTGTGAACACGCCGAAGTATGGGCGCAAGGTGTTCACCGGCAAGACCCACATGCCGTCTCCCACCAAGGTGGAGTACACGGTCAACGTCAATCTGTTGAACAACTCGAAGTACCACTACGACATGGTCAAGAACGTAGACCCGAACGTGGAGTGCATCATCGTCCAGGACCTGGAAATGACGTCCGGCGTGAACTACGCGGATGCCGCCTTCGCGATCAATTCCTGGATGGAGTTCACGTATCCAGAGGTGACGGCGACCTGCTCGAACCCGTGGTGGCAGGTGTGGAAGGGCGGGATCAAGCCCTTGTACGACACCCGCAACGACCTCGACTGCTACTCGATCATCGCGATGAAGTTGGCGGAGATGACCGGGGACAAGCGGCAAAACGACGTGTGGAAGTTCGTCAATGAGAACAAGGTGGAGGTATACCTGCAGCGCATCCAGGACGCGTCGGCCACGCTGTACGGTTACAACGCGAAGACACTGCTCCAGTCGGAGAAGGGCTGGTTCGTGATGGTGCGGAGCTATCCGCGCATTCCGTTCTGGACGGAGGTGAACGAATCCAAGCCGATGTGGACGCGGACGGGGCGGTTCGAGAACTACCGGATCGAGCCCGAGGCGATCGAGTACGGCGAGAACTTCATCGTGCACCGGGAGGACCCCGAGGGCACGCCGTACTTGCCCAACGTCATCATCAGCAGCAACCCATTCGTGCGGCCGGATGACTACGGCATTCCGATCACGGCCATGCATCATGATGACCGTCATGTGCGCAACACCAAGCTGCCGTGGACGGAAGCGCGTAAGCACATCAACCCGTTGTGGGAGAAGGGGTACCAGTTCTACTGCGTGACTCCGAAGACCCGGCACCGGGTGCACAGTCAGTGGTCGGTCAATGACTGGATCCAGATGTACGAGTCGAACTTCGGCGATGCGTACCGGATGGACAAACAGACGCCGGGGATTGGGGAGCATCAGATGCACGTGAACCCGCAGGCGGCGAAGGACCGGGGCATCAACGACGGCGACTACATCTACGTCGACGCGAACCCGGCGGACCGGCCGTACCGCGGGTGGAAGCCGAGCGATCCGTTCTACAAGGTGAGCCGGCTGATGATCCGCTGCAAGTACAATCCGGCCTTCCCGTACACGGTGACGATGATGAAGCACGCGCCGTTCGTGGCCACGCCGAAGTCGGTGAAGGGGCACGAGACGCGGCCGGACGGACGGGCGATCGCAGCGGACACGGGCTATCAGAGCAACTTCCGCTACGGGGCGCAGCAGAGCATCACGCGGAGCTGGCTGATGCCGATGCACCAGTTGGATAGCCTGCCGTGCAAGAAGAAGCACGTCTTTGCGATCAAGTTCGGGTTCGAAGCCGATAACCACGCGGTGAACACGACGCCGAAGTCCACGTTGGTCCGCATCCAGAAGGCGGAGGACGGCGGGATTGGGGCGCGTGGGCCGTGGGAGCCGGTGCGGACCGGGTTCACGCCGGCGCAGGAGAACGAGTGGATGCTCAAGTGGCTCAAGGGGGAGAGCATCAAGATCAAGGTCTAACCAGGGTTGCGATAGGAGGACGGAACATGCCGGAAGTCTATAACTGGCAGTTAGGCCGCAAGATGCTGTATCCCTACGAGGAGCGGCATCCCAAGTGGCAGTTTGCCTTTGTGTTCAACATCAACCGGTGTATTGCCTGCCAGACCTGTTCGATGGCGGACAAGTCGACGTGGCTGTTCAGCAAGGGGCAGGAGTACATGTGGTGGAACAACGTGGAGACCAAGCCCTACGGCGGGTACCCGCAGTTCTACGACGTGAAGGTGGCGCAATTGGTGGAGCAGGTGAATCCGGGCGGGCAGGTGTGGAACACCCGGGTGGGCCGCAAGCACCATGCGCCGTACGGGGTGTTCGAGGGGTTCACGATCTTCGACGCCGGGGCCAAGATTGGGCAGGCGGCGATCGGGTACATTCCGACGGACCAGGAGTGGCGGTTCGTGAACATCTACGAGGACACGGCGACGTCGATGCGGGCGCTGGTGGATGGCAATGACAAGTCGGGCTTCTCGGCGACGGAGCCGTGGAAGAGCCAGGGGTCGTCGTTGCCGGAGCACGAGACGTTCTTCTTCTACTTGCAGCGGATCTGTAACCACTGCACGTATCCGGGGTGTTTGGCGGCGTGTCCCCGGAAGGCCATCTACAAGCGGCCGGAGGACGGGATCGTGCTGATCGACCAGAACCGGTGCCGGGGGTATAAGAAGTGCGTGGAGCAGTGTCCGTACAAGAAGCCGATGTACCGGGGCACGACGCGCGTCTCGGAGAAGTGCATTGCGTGCTATCCGCGGGTGGAAGGCAAGGACCCCTTGACGGGGGGCGAGCCGATGGAGACGCGGTGCATGGCGGCGTGCGTGGGCAAGATCCGGCTGCAGAGTCTCGTCAAGGTCGGCGCGGACGGGCTGTGGGCGGAGGACCGGTGGCACCCGCTGTACTACGCGATACGCGTGGAGCAGGTGGCGTTGCCGCTGTACCCGCAGTGGGGGACGGAACCCAACGGGTTCTACATCCCACCGCGG
>DASQRT010000014.1:0-4834 GCA_035642795.1 Nitrospirales bacterium | reverse complement strand
TCCGAATCTCGGCGGCATCTTGCCGTTTGGCGGCCTACTCGAGCGCGCCGCCGATCACCGTGATGGCATCGAAGCCGTAGCCGCCGCCCGCCCCTTTCATGCTGTGCCCCAGAAGCCGTACCGTCTCAAAATCACTCCGCTGCACGGCGTCCAGCATCGCGGTGACGTCCTTCCGCCGGTTCGCCAGGAATCCGGGGATCAACTCCGCGATCTCGGGGTCCACGCGGACGAGGATCTTTTCGTCCCGGTGTCCGTCTTCTCCGGTCGTCATTTCGTCACGCTCATGGTGTACTCCTGGATCGCGTTCAGCAGGATCACCTTTTTGATCGGCTTGGTTAGGTGGGCCGTGCATCCGGCGTCGAGGCTCTTTTGGATTTCTTCCTGCAAGGCAAACGCCGTGAGCGCGATGATCGGCGTCGGCGGGCGCCCGATCTCCTTCTCCCATTGCCTGATCGCTCTGGTCGCGGCATAACCGTCCATAACCGGCATTTGCATATCCATCAAGACAAGGTCGAACCCGCGGACTTCGAATTTCGCCACCGCGATCGCGCCGTTGTCGGCGAGATCGAGGTGATGGGACGTATGCTTGAGGTAGGACTGCACGAGCAGCCGGTTGTCCGGAGAATCTTCGGCTAGGAGAATCCGCAACGCACGCTGATCTTTCGCCGCCGCCGGAGCAGCTTCCAGCGCCGGTTCAGGAGCACACACTTGGCTCTTGCCCACAGCGACAGCGATGGCTTCAAACAATTCAGCTCGCTTGACCGGCTTCACGAGATACCCGGCCATGCCCAGCTCTTGAGACCGTGTCCTGTCGCCCATACGCGAGTCGGAGGTGAGCATCATGACGGTGACGCCGACCAGGTCGGGGAGGGCGCGAAGACGCTCCGCGACCTGGAACCCGTCCATCTCAGGCATGCGGCAGTCGAGCAGCACCAGGCGATACGGATCGCCTGCCTCTTGGGCGCGCGTAAGTTCCGCCAGCCCCTCCTTGCCGTTGGGAACTTCGTTCACTTGCATCCCCCATGCGGTGAGGAGCTCCTTCAGGATCATCCGGTTGGTGGCACTGTTATCCACCACCAGCGCTTTCATCCCTCGTAATTCAGCCGGCGGAACGAGGGCGCGAGGCTTGGGGTTCTCTTGCACCTGAAACTGCGCGGTGAAGGAAAACGTGCTGCCCTGGCCAACAGTACTGGTCACCCACATGCGCCCGCCCATGAGTTCTGCCAGCCGCTTGGAGATGGTCAGGCCCAGGCCGGTCCCCCCGTACTGGCGGGTGGTCGAGGAGTCCGCCTGCGTGAAGCTCTCGAAAATGATGTCAAATTTGTCCGCCGGGATGCCGATGCCGGTGTCGGACACCGAGAACAGCAGCGCCACGGATTCACCCCCTTGGTGAGGAGGGACACTTCCATCCAGTTGGACCCGCAGGACGACCTCACCGGCCATCGTGAACTTGAGCGCATTGCCCATCAGATTCAGGAGGATCTGCCGCAGGCGGTGCGGGTCGCCGACCAGATCGCGCGGCACATCCGTCATGATCTGACAGGCCAGCTCAAGCCCCTTGTCATGGGCAACCATAGCCACCATTTCGGAGGTCTTCTCGATGAGCTCGACCAGATCGAACTCGACGTGCTCAAGCGTCAAGCTGCCCGCCTCCACCTTGGACAAATCGAGAATATCGTTGACCAGGGCCAGGAGATTGTCGCCAGCCCGCCTGAAAATCCGCACATATTCATGTTGCTCCTTCGTCAAAGGGCTCTCTAAGAGCAGATCGGCCATGCCGATGATGGCGTTCATCGGCGTGCGGATCTCATGGCTCATGTTGGCCAGAAATTCGGACTTGGCCCGGTTCGCGGTTTCGGCCAATTCCTTGGCGATACTTAAATTTACCTCCGCCCACCTGCGCTGGGTGATGTCCGTGAAGATCAGCACGGCGCCTTTGATCGCCCCCGCGCTTACGATCGGATTGGACGTATACTCGACGGGGAACGCGGTCCCGTCCTTTCGCCAGAACACATCACTGTCCGTCTGGTAGCTTTCCCCCGTCTTGAACGCGCGATAGATCGGGCACGCCTCGGCCGGGTAGGGCGAGCCGTCGGGACGGGTATGATGGGTGAGCACGTGCATGGGCTTTCCAATGAGCTCATCGGGCCGGTAGCCGAGCATCCGAGCTCCGGCTTGGTTGATGAAGGTGCAGCAGCCATTCAGGTCCAGCCCCCACATGCCCTCGGCGGTGGACTCAAGCATCAGGCGATGCCGTTCCTCCGCTTGCCGCAAGCGTTTGGTGGTCCAGACCAGGAACCCGAGTATCGGCACGAACGCCACGGCTCCCGCCAGCCCCAGTTTCCACAGGATCGCCTCAATGGGCGCCAGGATGTCGCTCCGGTCCATGCGGACGAGGATCCCCCAATGCAGGCCTAAAAAGTTTCCATGCTGTTCGGTCTGGGCGTAGCCCGTGACGACGGGCACGTGCCGCCGCAAATGCATCTCTTCAACGTAGCCTGGCTGCACCGAGCCGACAAACAGAGCCGAGGGAAGCCCCTTAACTTTCAGGTTGACCTTGCCTTCCTGCCGTAGGACCGAATCGACGATCAGGTCGCCGTCGCGGTTCATGAACTGCCATTCGATCCTGCCGGCCGGTCCTCTCTGGGCCTGGAACGCCCGAATTGACCGCTCGATGACCTGCTCCAGTTCGGTCATCCTCACTTGCGTCGAGACGGTGCCAAGGAACTTCCCACTGGGTCCCTTGATCGGCGCCGTAAAGGTCACGGCAAAGGCGCCGCCTGCATCCTCCAAAGGTTCGGCGTCCTCCACGTAGATGCCACCCCTCTCTTGCACTGCCCGGAACCATTCGCGTCTGCTCTGGTCCTGACCCACACTTGCAGAGTCAGTGGCCGCCACAATCCGGCCGTCGGCATCCGTCACACCCAGCCAGAGATAATAGCCGTAGACATCTTTGAAGAAGTTGAGGTGCCTGGTCATGGCTGCAACATCGCGCGTGCGGAAGACAGACGATTGAGCAAGGACCTGGACATCGCCGTACCGCTCAAACAAGACAGCGTCCAACTTGTCGGCGATGTCGGCGGCTGCCAGGGCTAGGCTTTCCCCGGTCGCGGCGATCAGGTGCTGCTCAACGTAGTGGAGGGCAATGCCCCCTACCGTCACGGTTATCAGCACTAGTATGACGATCGGCAACCACGCGTACTGCGGGCGGCTTTCTCGTCTAGGCATGACCTTCTCCCTCTTCTCGTCGCGTCCAGGTCATGGGCGCCGAGGATCGTATAGGAGGGTTGGCTGGGGGACCAGGATTCGAACCTGGGTATGCGGATCCAAAGTCCGCAGTCCTACCACTAGACGATCCCCCAGCGTAAACCAAGAATAATACAGAAAAACCCATGCCGGAGCAAACTTTACGCGTGTTTGGCAGGGGGTTAGAGCGGTTGGCTCAATAGCGCATGAAGGCGTGGCCTAGGGCTTGGAGCGGCATGATCATGTCATGCTCATACCGTATTCTTGAATCGCGTTCAGCAGGGTGGCCTTTTTGAGCGGCTTACTCAAGTGGGCGGTGCATCCTGCTTCAAGGGATTTTTCCTCATCGCCCTTCAACGCGTGGGCCGTGAGCGCAATGATCGGCGTCGGCGGGCGGCCCATCTCCTTCTCCCATTGCCTGATCGCTCTGGTGGCGGCGTAGCCGTCCACAACCGGCATTTGCATGTCCATCAAGACAAGGTCGAACCCGTTGGCCCTGAATTTCTCCACCGCGATGGCTCCGTCATCGGCGAGGTCAAGGTGATGGGGCGTGCCCTTCAGGTAGGACTTGACGAGCAGCCGGTTGTCCGGAGAATCTTCGACCAGGAGAATCCGCAACGCACGCTGATCTTTCGCCGGCGCCGGACCAACTTCGCTCGCCGGCACGAGAACAGGCGCGTGGCTCTTGCCCACAGCGGCAGCAAGGGCGTCGAACAACTCGGATCGCTTGACCGGCTTCACGAGGTACCCGGCCATGCCCAGCTCTTCAGACCGTGTCCTGTCGCCCACACGTGAGTCGGAGGTGAGCATCATGACGGTGACGCCGACCAGGTCGGGGCTGGCGCGAAGACGCTCCGCCACTTGGAACCCGTCCATCTCAGGCATGCGGCAGTCGAGCAGCACCAGGCGATACGGATCGCCTGCCTCTTGGGCGCGCGCAAGTTCCGCCAGCCCCTCTATGCCGTTGGGAACTTCGTCCACTTGCATCCCCCAAGCGGTGAGGAGCTCCTTCAGGATCATCCGGTTGGTGGCACTGTTATCCACCACCAGCGCTTTCATCCCTCGTAATTCAGCCGGCGGGACGAGGGCGTGAGGCTTGGGGTTCTCCTGCACCTGAAACTGCGCGGTGAAGGAAAACGTGCTGCCTTGACCAACAGTACTGGTCACCCAGATGTGACCGCCCATGAGGTCTACCAGCCGCTTGGAGATGGTCAGGCCCAGGCCGGTCCCCCCGTACTGACGGGTGGTCGAAGAGTCCGCCTGCGTGAAGCTCTCGAAGATGGCGTCCAGTTTGTCCGCCGGGATGCCGATGCCGGTGTCGGACACCGAGAACAGCAGCGCCACGGATTCACCCCCTTGGTGAGGAGGGACACTTCCGTCCAGTTGGACCCGCAGGACGACCTCACCGGCCATCGTGAACTTGAGCGCGTTGCCCATCAGATTCAGGAGGATCTGCCGCAGGCGGTGCGGGTCGCCGACCAGATCGCGTGGCACATCCGTCATGATCTGACAGGCCAGCTCAAGTCCTTTGTCATGGGCGACCACCGCCACCATTTCGGAGGTCTTCTCGATGAGCTCAACCAGATCG
>DASQRT010000013.1:0-3002 GCA_035642795.1 Nitrospirales bacterium | reverse complement strand
ATGGCGCGCTCGGCGTCGCTGAACGATGTGCCGTCCTCCTTACGTTGGAGGATCTCCACCATCTCCAGCGGTCGGACGAGACTCCCGACGTGGGTCGTGAGGATGCGACGACTGCTGCGCTTCACTGGCCTCTCTCCTGTGCGACACGCGGAAACCGATCCGGCGCAAGGATTGTGCGGCGTGGGAGAAAGCGTGTCAAACGACGCGCTCGGCTGCCATCAAGGACTCGACACTTCGGCTCGCTGACTGACCTTCTTCACCGAATGCAGCGTTCGTGACATCACCGCGTCATCTTGGGGGCTTGGAACCAGCTGTCGTCCCAAACGCTGACCCGGTAGTTTGCGGCCACCGGCGGGCTGGGGACCTCGAAGTACACGCGCCCAAAGGAGGTTGTCCTCTCCGCATCGTAGCCGTGGCGGCGCTTATTCTGTTGCCGCGTCCCAATGTCGGCAGAGGGCCGAGGTGGTCCCAGCGCGCCATCGCTCCCAAACGCAGCCCTCGGTGGACATCTTCGAGAGTGATTGGGGTGAGCCCGTCCTGAGCGCTCGAGTCGAATTTGCAGAAGTGTAAGTTACGAGAGTCAGGCTGGGTGATGTCGATGAGGGCTTTGAATGTCTCCACAGTTCCTCCTTCGTGGCCTGACGGCGCGATCCGCGAGAAAGGCCGAGAAGGTGACGGCGTGATCGCCTGGCTCCGCCGGCGGCTCGAGGGGCTGGGGACGGGAACGGATTTTAGTTTCCGGAAGCATCACGCAGTAGGCCCTCTCTCTGCAAATCTTTACACGGATTGACACGGCCTCCAGGCGTGCTATCTAGGGCCACCTATTGGAGGTGCTCCATGCGAATCGTCCTCCTCCTCGGGAGGCTGACGGGGCGAGGATGACCGCGCGGATTCGTTTACACACCGCCTGCTGCCCGACGTGCGGCTCCTCGTTCGCGACGCCGGCGCCCGGGCAACCGGATCACTGCAGCTACTGCCCGTCGCGGCGCTCGACCTGGAGACGTTGGGTCCTGCTCGGCGCAATCGTCGGCGTTGCCGCCGCGATACTGACCCGATGATCGCCATGCTCGCCGCCGCCCTCCACCCCTTCTACCTCGAGCACCGCTACTGCGGCGAGGTGGGCCACCACATGACCAAGACACCGGGCTCGGCTCGGGCCGTTGAACTTCGGCCCCAGTCAGTGCAGGCTCTCAAGGAGCAACAGGCCGCGAGCCGCCTGAAGTCAGAGTTCGTATTCTGCAACGCCGTCGGCGGGCCGCTGGATCGGGACAACGTCATGAACCGCGTGTGGTATCCGGCGCTCATGCGGGCGCGCATCCGGACGCGTAAGCCGTACCAGAACGCCACACGTTCGCCACGCTGGCGCTCTCTGCGGGTGAGGCCATCGGCTGGGTATCCAAGCAGATGGGGCACAGCAACACCAAGATGATCATCGAGCATTATTACCGTGTCATCCCCAACCTGACCCGCCAGGACGGCTCGGCATTCGACAGGGCGGCGGCGCAGTTCGGGCTGTAGGAGCAGCGATGCACGGCAGAAAAACGGTAGAAGCCACGGCAGAAAATTCGAAGAGGTTACGGGCTCGATGTCCCGTAACCCCTTGTCGAGTTTATGGAGCGGCCGACCGGATTCGAACCGGCGACGTCCAGCTTGGGAAGCCCACGGCGTCGTGACCCCCTGTGACACACCGTCGCCGATCACGCGGGGGCGCCGCGAGGATGCGCCCGAATGACCTCCTGTGGTTCCTGGAATTGCGAGAACTGGTTACTCGGATGGTTACTCGTCTGCCTCTCACGGGGTCTTTAGAGCCATCGTCGCTAAGATAATGTCGTGAATCGTCACCCTCCTCGGAGAGCATAGGCCGCATAAAGTCCCCGTTGACGGAACGGCCGTTCTCGGCCCCCCGGCCCCCCTTCCTGTGTCCCTTCCTCCCCTCCCGGGGGGTACAGAGCACGGGCCTGCCGATCACCGATACTCGGCCCGATGGAAGCGTCACGAAACCACGGATCCGCGTCGCCAACGCGCTCTCGGCGCTGACGCCGACGCCGGTCCTCACCGTTACCCCGGCCAGCGTCGTCGCTGGAGGCACGGTGACGGCGACCTGGAGCGGCATCGCGGCCCCGACGTCGACGGACTTTCTCGCGCTCTACGTCCCCGGGACGAGCGACCAGGCCTATCTCGCGTGGATCTACCTCAGTTGCTCCAAGAGCCCTGGCGCTCCGGCGGCCGCCGGCTCGTGCCCGTTCACGATACCCAGTGGACTGACCCCGAGGAGCTACGAGCTACGGCTGTATGCGAACAACACCTACACCCGACTGGCCACCAGCAATCCATTCGATGAACCTTCGACCGGTGAGACGATAGGTACACCCTGCGAGCCTGATCCCACTGCAATCATCGATTGGCTTTTGAAGCCGGTCCCATGAAGGTGATCTCCCGTTAGCGTGCCCTTCTAGGTTGGGACCAGTGGCGGATGGCTGACCTTCTTGATCACGATCGTCATATCCCACCCGAGCCGGTTCAAGATCGGGAGCCGACGGGTGAGATGGTAGGCCGGTCGATGCCACCACGGACCGCGCGGGTTGAAGCGGTAAGACGCACAGAACACTCGTCTGATACTAAGCCCCAGCGGTGTCACCCATGCGCGGATCTGCTGGAGGGTGAAGTCCCAGTGGTAGGTGTAGGCGGTGACGAAGGTGTTCTCGTGGACGACCGTCGGCAACAGAAGGGCGGGGAACCATAGACCGAGCACGCACTGGGCGATGTGCAGCGGGTTGAGGTTTCGAAGCTGGCTCGCCGCCGGCGACTGGATGACGATCCAACCGCCGGGCTTCGTGATCCGGGCAAACTCCCGTAATGCCGGCTCTGGTGCCGGCAGCGCTGTCAATGCATCCGTGCATGTCACGAGATCCACGGAACCAGTCTGGAACGGCAGCCCGACGTTCGCATCACACTGCACCGCGGCTGCTGTCGGCAGCTTCGTCTTCAGCTCGCGAAGGAGA
>DASQRT010000012.1:0-7026 GCA_035642795.1 Nitrospirales bacterium | reverse complement strand
GCCTACGAGTTGGGCGCGGAATGGGCCGAGAAGAATCAAGTCGAATTGACGGTCGCGGCGGCATAAGCGGAGGAAAGGACGGCGCATGTATAATGTTGCGGTTGTGACCGATGAGAAGTGCGTGGCCAAGAAAGGCTGCCGCCTCTGCATCATGTATTGCCCGGAAGCGGACTGCATTCTTCTGGACACAAAGATGATGGTGGCCAAGGTCGTGACGGACGTTTGCAAAGGCTGCGAGCTCTGCAAGGTTGTGTGCGATGCGGCCAAGCATCAGGCAATCGAAATGCTGGCCATGGGCGCGGATGGCAAGTTGCTCCACAAAAAGGGAGAAGCGGCGGGGCTCGGGCAAGCCTACGCAGGGTAGCCTGCTTCTTCACCAGAGAGTTTCTGCAAAAACCCCATGGCGATGACGTCGTGGGGTTTTTTGTTGGAAGGGCCGGGAGGGTTCCATCATGAATGACGAAATAAGGCGGTCGGTCCAGGAGGTGCAACAAGCGCTAGCGCGCGTCAACCGGGCCTTCGAAGACTATGTGGAAGATCTCAGGAAGAAAGGGACCGCTGCATCCGAGGTTCATCAGATGGCGAAAAATGCCGATACTTTGAAGGATAGCGGGCACATCTATATGTCCTGGGCGCGCCATTATGCGGGGATGGGCGGAGACGAGGCCTCGACCGAGGACATCGACGAGGACGAAGGCAGGATCGGCGGATTCTAAGGACGAAAGGAATTGATCGCTACGGTGTGGATTGTTTACTATTTCGAACGAGTTCCCCGGTAGCTCAGTTGGTAGAGCGATCGGCTGTTAACCGATTGGTCGCAGGTTCGAGTCCTGCCCGGGGAGCCAACCTTCATGCGAACACTTGAAGAACTGAACTTCTGCAATACCTACGCGCGTCTGCCGGAGTCCTTCTACTCGCGGGTCACGCCGACGCCGTTCTCGAAACCACCCTACCTAGTCAGCTTCAACTCGGCTGCGGCTGCCCTCATGGATCTCGATCCGAACGAGGCCGCGCGTCCTGAATTCATGGAGTACTTCAGCGGCAGCCGTCTCTTGCCTGGCAGCGAGCCAATCGCCGTGCTCTATGCGGGTCACCAGTTCGGCCAGTACGTTCCGCGGTTGGGCGATGGGCGGGCCATTCTCCTGGGGGAGGTGGTGAACAAGGCCGGGGACAAATGGGACCTGCATCTCAAAGGGGCAGGCCAGACGCCGTACTCCCGGGACGGGGACGGTCGAGCTGTCTTGCGCTCGACGATACGCGAATACCTGTGCAGCGAAGCGATGCACGGACTAGGGATCCCCACGACGCGCGGGCTCTGCATCGTGGGCAGCGATGAGGAAGTCTTGCGGGAGGAAGGCGTGGAAACTGCGGCCATGCTGATCCGGCTGGCGCCCACGCACGTGCGGTTCGGGTCGTTTGAAACCTTTTACTATCGCGGGGAGCCCGAATCCCTCCGAAGGCTAGCGGACTACGTGATCGCCCAATACTTCCCCCATCTTCAGGACACTGACGAGCGCTACGCGCGCTTCCTCACCGAGGCGGTGCTCCACACGGCGCATCTCATGGCCAAATGGCAGGCGGTCGGCTTCGCCCACGGCGTCATGAACACCGACAACATGTCGATTCTGGGGCTGACCCTGGACTATGGGCCCTTCGGTTTCCTGGACGATTACAACCCGGGCTTCATCTGCAACCACTCCGACCGCGGGGGGCGTTATGCGTTCCATCGTCAGCCGGACATCGGCAATTGGAATCTGCACGCGCTCGCCCAGGCCCTGCTGCCGCTGATGAGCGAGGACGAGGCCAAGCAGGCGCTGGCGGCTTACGAGCCTGCTCTGGTCGAGCACTATCGGGATCTGATGCGGCAGAAATTCGGCCTCCAGGAATGGCGCCCGGAGGACGGTGATCTGGTCACTGGGTTGTTGTCGATCATGCAGGCCAATCGAGTGGACTACACGAACTGCTTCCGCGCGTTGGGCGATTTTTGCTCAGACCCGGATGCCCTTACCATACCGCTCCGGGATCTGTTCCTTGATCGGGTGGCCATCGACGCCTGGGCGGCGCGCTACCGCGTACGGTTGCGCGCGGAGGGCAGCCGCGATGCGGAGCGCAGGGAGCGGATGAACCGCGTGAACCCGAAGTACGTGCTGCGCAACTATCTGGCCCACACCGCGATCAGGCAGGCCACGGAAAAGAAAGATTTTGCAGAAATTGCCCGCCTGCTCGAGCTGCTCCAGAACCCCTACACCGAGCGGCCGGACATGGAGCAGTACGCGGCACCGCCGCCGGAGTGGGGCAAGCACATCCCGGTAAGCTGTTCGTCGTAGCCGTTTAGTCCAACATGGCCAGCACGCAGATTCCCAGCACGATCCGGTAATAGGCGAAGGGTTTGAAGGTGTGCTGTTGGATGTAGCGTAGAAACCCCGCGACAACCAGGAGCCCGGTAAAGAAAGCCACTGCCAGACCGATCGGGAGCAGCAGCGGATCCTCCTGGAAGAGCAACGCGCGGGACTTGACGATCTTATACCCAGTCGCGGCGATCATCGTCGGGAGAGCCAGCAGGAAGGAAAACTCCGTGGCGGTCCTCCGGTCCATCCCGACCAGCAGGCCACCCATGATGGTCGCCGCGGAGCGCGACACCCCTGGAAATAATGAAAAGCATTGAGCCACGCCGACCCACCAGGCTGCTCGAAGGCCGACCTTTTCCACTGCGGTGATCCGGTACGCTTTGACCGTATGCTCGATGACCAACATCACGCCGCCGCCGACCACG
The DNA here is from genome assembly GCA_035642795.1 of Nitrospirales bacterium. Taxonomy (GTDB): domain Bacteria; phylum Nitrospirota; class Nitrospiria; order Nitrospirales; family NS-4; genus NS-12. The sequence goes on along the minus strand of DASQRT010000012.1, from coordinate 4,253 downwards.
AGCGCGCCCGCCACGGTGACCGGTCCAAACAGATGGGCCTCGATCCAACTGTGGGTCGCCAATCCGACGACGGCTGCGGGCAAGAAGGCGGCTCCGAGGCCCAACCAGATCTGCCGGCTGGTGGGGTCTGAGGGAAACTGCTGGAGCAGAACCCAAAGACGCCGTCGAAAATAGACGACGACTGACAGAATGGAGCCAAGCTGAATTGCGATCTCGAAGCTGACGGCGTGGGCGCCTGTGAACCCTAGGGCGTGTCCGACCAGGATGAGATGACCGGTGGAGGAAATGGGCAAGAATTCGGTCAAGCCTTCGACCGCGCCCAAGATGATGGCCGTCCACAGGGTCATACAGGCTGTGGCATCATCGGGGAGGGTCAGGAAAATGTCAAGGGCTGCCGTTGATAACTTGTTCAGACGGTTGACAAAATAGGATGTTTCGACTACATCTTGACCTGCGGTAGCTCTTGCTCTGCCGGAACGATCGCGTTCGACGTGGGGGAGTGCATGAAAGCACAGATTGTAAGGGGACTCATGGCGCTTGTGCTGGTGGGATTGCCGGGGTGCGTGAGCCAGGGCACGTACGAGCAGACCCTAAAGGACCTTCAGTCCACGAAGAGTGATCTCGACCGTCTCCGCGTCCAGAACGAGGCCCTCAACAAGCAGGTCATCGGCCTGAAAGAGTCCAGTGCCAGGCTCAAAGAGGAGCTGGACAGGGCCAACGTGCAGATTGCGTCGTTGAAGGAGGAAGTTGGCAAGGAACGCCAGGCGGCCGACAACAAGGTGAAGGACCTGGACCGGCAAGTCAAGGAATTGACGAAAGGCAAGAAGGACTTGACGCAGGAGCTGGAGGTCCAGAAGCAGCGGTATGAAGACTCATTGAAGACAATCAAGCGGCAGGCGAAAGAACTGAAGGAACGCGAAAAGTCGGCATTGATTGAGCCTCCCACGCCGCAACCCAAGCCCGCCGCGCCTCCCGCCGATGCGACGAATCCCCAGGAGGCTCCCACGTCGGCTCCAAATGAGGCGGCGCCTGCTTCACCCTCCAGTGAGGATGCGAAAGCACCGACGAACCTGGTGGATATCAACAAGGCGACCCCGGCTGACCTGACCTTGACCCTGGGGCTGGCCAAGGAGGATTCTGACAAGCTGGTCAAGAACCGCCCCTACAAAACGATAGAAGAACTCATCACAAAAGCCGGGATTGCCAAGGCGACGGTAGATAAAATTCGGGAAAAGGTCACCGTCGGTCCGTAGCAGTCTCGACCCATCACGCTCTGACAGGGCCATGCTTCCTAGTGGAAGCATGGCCCTGTTGCTTCCGCGCTGGTTTGACACCATGACAGGGGGCTCCCTAGAATGGACTTTCTGGCGCATGCATTGATGCAGATTCAACCAACTTGGTCACCGCGGTGTCTAAGAAAGTACGGCCAGTTATGGTCTAATCCGGGCAGATAGACACTTGTGATGGAAGGAGGCGAGAATGGGACGGAAGATGGTGGTGCTGGTGGCAATAACCGTAAGCCTCTTGGTGGGAGGGCGAGGAGGAGTTGCTGTGTTTGCCGACGAACCCAAGGCACCGCCGGCCATACCGGAGGTCTTGACCTTAGAGAAAGCCGTGGAACTGGCACTGTCCAATCACCCCAGCCTCCGGGTTGCCTCCGGAACCCAGGCGATCAACGAAGCACTGGTGGGGCAGGCCCAGTCCGGGTTCTACCCGCAGGTGTCTGCCCAAAGCGGATATTCACGGACAACGGCTAACGCGACCCGCAACTTTACCGGCAGTCCGCTTCCTCGTTCTACCAGTGGCGATACTTTCGGCTTTTATCAGAACAACGTCACCCTGAACCAGTTGCTGTATGATTTTGGAACGACCAAATCCCAGGTTGACACGGCGCGGTTCAACCTCCAAGCCGCCAATTCGGATGCGGAGACTACTGTCCAGACGGTCGTGGTGAACGTGCAGCAGGCCTATTTCAATCTCCAGCAGGCGCAGCGTTTGGTCACGGTGAGCGAGGAAGCAATCACGCAGTTCAAAAAACACCTTGACCTCGCCAAGGGGCGGTTCAAGGCCGGTGTGGCGCCCAAAATCGACGTGACCACGGCTGAAGTCGATCTCTCCAACGCCCAACTGAATCTGATCACGGCCAAGAACAATGCCCTGGTCGCCCGCGTGACATTGACTAACGCCATGGGCATTCCAACGACTATCTCGTACCGTGTTCTAGACCCTTCCAGGGGAGAAGCTTATCAAGTTGTCTTGGATGAAGCGGTGGCCAAGGCGATGCAGCTTCGGCCCGAGATGATCTCCCAGAAGGCCCAAGAGCAGGCGGCTGAGGCGGCCATCAAGGCGGCTCAAGGCAATTTCTTCCCGACCGTGACCAGCTCGGCCAGCTATTCCTACTCAGCGACTGACTTCCCACTGGTCTATAACTGGAACGTCGCCGGTACTGTGAACATTCCAATTTTCAGTGGATTCCTCACCAAGCAGCAAGTGGCCCAAGCCCGTGCGAACCTCCTGAAGACCAAGGCGACCGGGGATGTGCTCCGACAGACTATTCTATTAGATGTGAACCAGGCCCTGCTGAATCTAGAGGCTGCCAAGGAGCGGTTGCGAGTGACGGCGGTGACTGTCGAGCAAGCCACGGAACGGCTGGCGCTGGTGGAAGGACGCTACAAGGCCGGCCTCGGTAACGCCGTGGAAGTGACGGACGCCGAGGTGGTGTTGGTGAACGCTCAGGTCAACGATGTCGTTGCGATGTCGAGTTACCAGGCTGCGAAGGCCCAGCTCGACCGCGCCATGGGCATCATTACCCCGGTGCGGTGAGGTTCATGAGACCGACTACGTGGATCATCGGTAGCGCGTTGCTCCTGGTCGGCCTGGGGACTGGTGGCTATGTGTATTTGAACGGCGATCAGAAAGGGCCAGTCCGGTATAAGACCGCCCCAATCGAGCGTGGAACGGTGACGCAGGCCGTCACGGCGACCGGTACGATCAACCCGGTCATCACGGTTCAGGTGGGCAGCCAAGTCTCCGGCATCATCAAGGCGCTCTATGCCGATTTCAACTCGGTGGTGAAGGCCGGGCAGGTAGTGGCCCAGATTGATCCGGCTCCGTTCCAAGTCGCCGTCACGCAGATGGAGGCCAACCTGCAGAACGCCTTAGGGAATCTGGCTCGCGCACGGGCCGATCTGGCTCTGCAGAAGCTCAACTTTGACCGCGCGAAGGTTTTGTTCCAGCAGCTACTGAACGCCCAGCAGGACGTGGATAATGCCCGCACTGCTTATGAAACCTCTCAAGCAAATGTGCAAATGGCAGAAGCACAGGTAAAACAAGCTCGAGCTCAGTTGGAGACGGCTAAGGTCAATCTGGAGTACACCACGATCCATTCGCCGGTGGACGGCATCGTCATCTCGAGGAACGTGGACGTTGGCCAGACGGTGGCGGCGAGTTTTCAGACGCCGGTCCTGTTCCTGGTCGCCAAAGACTTGACCAAGATGCAGGTGGACACGAACGTGAGCGAGTCGGATATCGGGGGTATCACAGAGGGGAAACCCGCCACGTTCGTCGTGGACGCCTATCCCAATCAGGTCTTTAAGGGTACAGTCACGCAGGTTCGGAACGCGCCGATCACGGTGCAGAATGTTGTGACCTACAATGTGGTGATCGGCGTGGATAACGCCGATCTCCGGCTCAGGCCGGGCATGACGGCCAACGTGTCGATCATCGTCGCCCGCCGCGAGAATGTCTTGCAGATTCCCAATCAGGCCTTACGGTTCAAACCGAGTTTTGCGAGAGGCATGGTGAAAGCGGGAACCCAGCAGGTCCCGGTTTCGGGAAAGCTCGAGACCGGCGGCACCCAAGGCGGCTCCGCTGAAAGCAGCGGCCGCGCGAGCGCAGAGGGCAAAGCCAAGCCGACGGTCTGGCTGCCCAACCCACAGGGGGAGCCTACGGCGGTCGAGATAAAGACCGGGATCACGGATGGAGTCCACACGGAGCTTGTCGAAGGTCCGTTGAAAGAAGGCGATGACGTCATCGTAGGAATAGAGATGCCGAAGGGGCCGCATGGCTTTGGCGCGGGTGGGTCTTTGCCGCCCGGATTCGGGTCCCAGCCGTCTCAGCGTCCCAGCACCGGCACGCCTAGGGGGCTCTGATGAGCCTGATCGTCTGCCGGGACATCGCGAAAACCTATCGCCTGGGCGAGATGGACGTTCACGCCTTGCGGGGCGTGTCGCTGAAGATCGACGCTGGAGAGT
>DASQRT010000011.1:0-11524 GCA_035642795.1 Nitrospirales bacterium | reverse complement strand
GTAGCCCAGGATCTCGGCGTAGATCCGCGCGCCGCGGCGGCGCGCCGACTCCAGCTCCTCTAGCACCAGCACGCCGGCGCCTTCCCCGAGCACGAACCCGTCGCGCTCCTTGTCGAAGGGACGGCTCGCCCGTTCCGGGTCGTCATTGCGCGTCGAGAGCGCCCGGGCCGATGCGAACCCTGCTACCCCCAGCGGCGTGATCGCGGCTTCCGCCCCGCCGGCGACCATGACATCCGCATCTCCTCGCTCGATGATCCGGAAGGCGTCGCCGATGCAGTGATTGCCGGTTGCGCAGGCCGTCACCGCGCACGAGTTGGGTCCGCGGGCGCCGATCCGCATCGACACCTGCCCCGAAGCGAGGTTGATGATCACCATTGGAATGAAGAACGGGGAGACCCGGTCGGGCCCTTTCTCGAGCAGCACCTTGTGAAAGGCCTCGATGGCTTGGAGCCCGCCGATCCCGGACCCGATATAGACGCCGACCCGGTCGGCGCTCTCCGGGGAGACTTTGAACCCGGCATCATCCACTGCCATCTGGCTCGCGCCGACGGCATACTGGATGAAGGTGTCCATTTTCTTGATCTCTTTCTTCTCGATGTAGTCGGCCGGGTCGAAATCCGTGACCTCGCCCGCGATCTGGCAGGCGTACCCAGACGGATCGAACTTGGTGATCCGCCGGATCCCCGACTTGCCGGCGCACAGGGCGTTCCAGGTCTTCTCCACGCCCGTGCCGAGCGGCGTGATCAGACCCAAGCCTGTGACGACGACCCGTCTCTTGCGGAGTTCCTTGCCCATCAGGTGCGTGCCGACCGTGCGGGGTTTTAAAGATTCTCTTTGATGAAGTCCACGGCATCCTGGACGGTCAGGATCTTCTCGGCCTTCTCGTCCGGGATCTCGATTTCAAACGCTTCTTCAAAGGCCATCACCAGTTCGACAGTATCCAAGGAGTCTGCGCCGAGGTCCTCCACGAACTTAGCGTCTGGGACCACGTCGTCCTCCTCGACACCCAATTGCTCGGCGATGATCTTCTTCACCCGCTCTTCTATGGCTGCCATTGATTTCGCCACCTCCCTACCCTCCCCTCAACAAACCACACACTGCGCGAGGCCGCTCAACGCCTCACACCATGATCATTCCGCCGTTCACGTGCAGCACATGCCCCGTGATATACGCCGCCGCCGGGGAAACCAGAAACCGCACAGCCTCGGCCACATCGTTGGCGGTTCCGAGCCGGCCCAGCGGGATCTGCTTGAGCAGCGCTTCACGGACCTCCCCGCTCAGCTTTTCGGTCATGGCCGTCTCGATGAATCCCGGCGCCACCGCGTTCACGGTAATCCCCCGGCTCGCGTACTCGCGGGCCACGGTCTTCGTAAGCCCAATCACGGCCGCCTTCGAGGCCGCGTAATTGGCCTGCCCTGCGTTGCCCATGACGCCCACCACCGAGGCGATGTTCACCATGGCGCCGCCCCGCTGCTTGGTCATGGCAGGCAGGACGGTTTTGGTGCAGTGGAACGTGCCTTTCAGGTTGACGTCCAGCACCGCGTTCCAGTCTTCTTCCTTCATGCGGAGCAGCAGGCCGTCCCGCGTGATACCCGCATTGTTCACCAGGATGTCGATGCGGCCGAGTTCGGCGAGCACCCGGTCGGCCATCGCGGCGACGTCGGCCCATTCCGCCACATTCGCCTTGATGACCAGCGCGCGGCGTCCCTGCGACGACACCGCCCGCGCCGTCTCCTCGGCGCGGGTCACATCGAGGTCCACCACCGCCACATCCGCCCCGTCCCGCGCCAAGGCCTCGGCGATGGCGCGCCCAATCCCCTGGGCGGCCCCCGTCACAATCGCGACTTTCCCGGCCAGGATCATGGCCGTGCGGCGGCCAGCGCCTCGACCGTTGTGGCCAGGCTCGCCCGGTCATGCACGTTCATCAGCCGAAGTTCGGACGCGATCCGCTTGGCCAGCCCGGTGAGGACCTTCCCGGGCCCGACTTCCACGAGCGTGTGGATCCCCATCTTGATCAGCGCCTGCACAGACTCCTCCCACAACACGGACGAGGCGAGCTGCCGCACCAACGACGTCCGCACGTCCGCGGCGCTGCGGATCGGTTTGGCCTCAACGTTATTGATCAGCGGCACTGTCAGGTCTTGCATCGGCACCCGATCCACATCGACTGCCAAGCGTTCAGCCGCCGCCTGCATCAGCGACGTGTGCACCGGCACGCTGACCGGCAAAGGAATGACCTTGCGGCACCCCTTGGCCTTGGCCAAGCGCACCGCCTCTTCGACTGCCGTCTTCTCACCTGCGATCACGATCTGGCCTGGCGCGTTGAAATTCGCCGGGGCCACCACGCCCAACGCCGAGGCCACGCGACAGACTTCCGTTACGACGGGTCGCTCCAGACCCAGGATGGCGCACACCAAGCCGCGTCCGGCTTCTACCGCCTCCTGCATGTAGCGCCCCCGCTTGCGGACCAGGGCCACGGCATCCGGAAACGCCAGCCCCCCGGCGGCCACCACCGCCGTGTACTCCCCCAGGCTGTGCCCTGCCACCGCACTCGGCCGAAGACCCGCGCGCTCCAACAGCCGGAGCGCGACGACACTGACCGTCAGCAGCGCCGGTTGCGTGTACTCCGTGAGGTTGAGCTGTTCCGCCGGGCCCTGCAAGCACAGGGCAGCTAAGTCATACCCGAGCACCTGACCGGCCTGCTCGAACAGCGCCCGCGCCTCCGGTTCGAAGTCATAGAACTCCTGGCCCATCCCCACAGCCTGCGAGCCCTGGCCGGGAAAGACGAAGGCCACCCCCGGAGTCATGGCGCTATCATATGAGGGAATTCCGCCCATGTTGTCAACTGAAAACTCCCCACTCCAGGACAGAGGCTAACTCCTCAATCTACAACAAATTCACCGCCATCGACGCAGATCACGTTGCCGGTGACCCACTGCGCCTTTGGGTGAGCCAGCAGCCCGATCGCCTCGGCCACGTCCCGGGGCGTCGTCAACCGGCCGGATGGGTTCTTGGCCTGTGCCATCTCGATCATTCGCTCGGAGCCAGGGATCTTTCGCAAGGCCGGGGTATCGGTCACCCCCGCCATGATGGCGTTGACCGCGATCCCGTGCGGGCCCAACTCCAGCGTCAACTGACGGACGTGCGACTCCAGGGCCGCTTTGGCGGCGGAGACCGCGCCGTAGGTCCTCCACACGCGAGCGCCACCGGCACTGGTCATGGCGAAGACCCGCCCTCCCCGACCCATCAGGTTGCGCCGCACGAGGTCCTGTGTCCAGTACACGAGGCTGTTCGCCATGACGTCCAGCGTCATGTCCATCTGGGCCTTGGTCAGCGCGTCTGCTTCGACCTCCGTGATGAAAGGCTTCAACGTGCCGAAGGCCAGGGAGTGCAGCAGGACCCGAACCGGAGACTCCACGCCCGATCGTCCGATCCGTGCTTGAACGGCGTCCAAGACCTCTCGGCGCTTCTCGGGATCGGCAGCGTTCACGTTGAAGAACAGGGACTCCCGCCCCTTGTTTTTGATCTCGCCGACGATCCGATCGACATTCGGCTGCGTGGACCTCCGGTCCAGATGCACGCCCACGATGTGCATCCCGAGACCGGCGAGCTCCAACGAGACAGCCTCGCCGAACCCGCTGGAAGCCCCCAGGATGAGTGCCCAGGCTCCTTCTAACGGCTGCGTACCCACCAACTGCTCTCCTCCTACCACTTCACCACGGCCGATGCCCACGTCAGGCCCGACCCGAACGCCACCATGAGAATCCGACTGCCGGGCGAGACCCGCCCGGTCCGAATTGCTTCATCCAAGGCCAGCGGGATCGACGCAGCCGAGGTGTTTCCATAGCGGTCCATATTCAGAAAGACCCGGTCCTGGGGCAACCCGAGGCGTTCCATCACGGCCTGGATGATGCGCACGTTCGCCTGATGGGGGATGAACAGGTCCACATCCGCGACTTCCAGCTTGTTGGCCTCCAAGGCCTCGCGGGCCGTCGCCTCTAAGGTCTTGACGGCCGCCTTGAAGGTCTCGTTGCCCTTCATCTTCACGTACTGCTGCCGACCGGCGAGCATCGCGTCCGACGCCGGCATGCGGGAGCCGCCGCCCGGCACGCACACCAAGTCCCAGAGGTCGCCGTCGGAGTGCAAGTGGGTGGAAAGGACGCCCCGATCGTCGTTGGACGGTTCCAACAAGGCCGCGCCGGCCCCGTCGCCGAACAGGATACAAGTGCTCCGGTCCGTCCAGTCGAGCACGCTGGACATCACTTCCGTGCCGACCAGCAACACCCGCCGACACGTCCCGGAGCGCACGTAGAGGTCGGCCACCGAGAGACCGTACAGGAATCCGGAGCAGGCGGCGGCCAGATCAAATGCGATCGCCCGAGAGGCCTTCAGGTTCCGCTGAATGAGGCAGGCCGTCGACGGCAGGGGCATGTCAGGGGTACAGGTGGCGACCAGGATGAGGTCGAGGTCGGCCGGATCCCAGCCCCTCGCCGCCAGCGCCGCGCGGGCCGCGTCGGTGCCCAAATCGGAACTGGCCACGCCGTCGTCCACGACCCGACGCTCGCGAATCCCTGTCCGCCCGACGATCCACTCATCGGAAGTGGCGACCATGCGTTCGAGATCGCTGTTGCGCAGGATCCGCCGAGGGACGGCGGACCCGGTGGCCACGATGCGGGCTCTCATCGAGCGGGGTCCTTGCTCTTGCCTTCGAAGAGGGCCACGCTTTCCTCGATGTCGCGCTGGATGTGTTCGTTCACGTGTCTCTCGAAGAATTCCTTGGCCACGCGGATCGCGTTTTTGATGGCCCGGCCCGAAGACCGGCCGTGACAGATGATGCAGATGCCGTTGACGCCCAGGAGGGGCGCACCGCCGAACTCGGCGTAATCCATCCGCCGCTTGAACCGGCCAAATGCGCGCTTGAGCAGTGCGTAGCCGATTCGGCTCAGCAGGGCGCCGGCGGCGATCTCCTTGAAGAGCATTTTTTTCATGGCCTCGGCTACGCCTTCGGTGATCTTGAGGGCCACGTTCCCGATGAAGCCGTCGCACACCACGACATCTGCTGCACCGGTGAAGACGTCACGCCCTTCGACGTTCCCGACGAAGTTCAGAGGACTCTCCTTCAGTCGCTTGAACGTCTCCTTGGTGACCTCGTTCCCTTTGGTGTCCTCCTCCCCGATGCTGAGCAGACCGATTGTGGGATGCGCTTTGTTAAAGACGTGTTGGGCGTACTCGTGTCCCATGAGCGCGAACTGGGTCAGTTGGGACGGCGTGCAGTCCACCGTTGCACCCACGTCCAAGAGGATCGTGTGGCCCATCAACGTGGGGAGCAGCGTCGCGATGGCCGGCCGCTCGACGCCCTTCAGGACACCCAGCAGGAAAAACGCAGTGACCACGGTGGCGCCCGTGTTCCCGGCGCTGATGATGGCGACCGCCTCGCCTTTCTTGACCAGCTCCGTGCTGACCCAGATGGAGGAGTCCCGCTTGCGGCGAACGACCTGCGAGGGTTGCTCGTGCATCTCGACCCGCTGGGAGGCGTGGTGTACCGTCAAGCCCGACAGATCCCCGACGCCCTGCCGGCGGAGTTCCGCCTTGAGCAGCGTTTCATCGCCCACCAGGACGACCTCGACTCCGTACTCACGCACCGCCAGCGCGGCGCCCTCGACCTCAGAGGCCGGGGCGTGATCGCCACCCATCGCATCCAGTGCGATCTTCATATCGAGCACGGGCCTCGCGTCAGGCCTCTTCGACGGCGATGACTTCCTGGCCTTTGTAGGTGCCGCACGTCAGACAGGTGTAGTGCGGGAGTTTCGGTTGGTGGCACTGGGGGCAGACGGAGAGGCTCTGGGGACGGATCTTGACCTTCGCCGTCCGTCGCTTGTCGCGCCGCGCCTTCGAATGCTTGTGTTTGGGATTCGGCATGAAACCCTTCCTTCATGCACCCCGGACGACCAGGATGCTACTTCCCCTTCAGGTATTCACGCAGCACCGCCCACCGGGGATCTGGAGGCGGGGCGCACGCACACGTGCCGACATTGAGGTCCTGCCCGCATTGGGGACACAACCCCCGGCAGTCCGCGCGGCACTGCGGGCTGAAGGGGACTGCCAGGATCACTTCCTGCCGGACGAGATCGTCCAGGACAACCACGTCGTCCTGGTAATAGTAATCCTCGGCCGCCTCGGGCGGCATCTGATATTCCCCCGGCGGTAAGGGCGGCAGCGCCGGCCGGAATTGCGTCGCGACAGGAATGTCCAAGGAAACCAGAAACTGGCTCAGACACCGGACGCACTCGCACGTGACCGACGCCGTGATGCGCCCGGTGGCGCTGATCACTGGGGCGGCCTTCGCGAGGACCAGGCCCACCGCGATCGGCTGCAGGAAGCGCACACCTGGGACAGCAAGATCGAGTTCGACCGGATCCTCGCTGTAGGACAGGGACAACCCCTCTTCCGGAATCTCCGAGATCGGGATCTGGGTCATGACGGCTTCCCCTGACGTGTGCAGCGCGGCTCTCCTCCGGTGTCCGGCGCAGCGGGCCTACCGCTCTTCCGCAAAGCCCACGAGCGCGATCGTCCGCGCCCGCTTGATGGCGATCGTCAACTCTCGCTGATGCCCCAGGCAATTGCCTGACATCCGGCGCGGAATGATCCGGCCCCGTTCGGTCAGGAAGTTCCGGAGCAGACCGACATCCTTATAATCAATGGCGATCTTGTCAAGGCAGAACCGACATACACGCCGGCGCTGAAAACGTCCTCGTTCCACGATCCTCTTCCTTTCTCGTCCTCAGGCCGGCTCGTCCGACTCGTATGGAGGAGGGATCTCGTCGAGCGGTTCCCGCACGGGCGCTTCCCCGCCCGGATCCATCCGCTTGGGGAGGAATCGGACGGTCTCCGCCACAACCTCGTGCTTCGTGACCTTCTGCCCGTCCTTCGTCTCGAACTTACGCATCTGGAGCCGGCCTTCGACTAGGGCGCCGTTCCCCTTGCTGAGGTACTGGCCGCAGATCTCCGCCTGCCTGCCGAAGACGACGATGTCCACGAAGCAGACTTCTTCCTTTGTTTCGTCTCCTTGCCGGTACCGACGATTGATCGCCAGTCCGAAATTGGCCACAGGCGTCCCGCTGGGCGCATACCGGATCTCTGGGTCCCGGGTGAGGTTTCCCATGAGGATGATTTTATTGAACCCCGCCATGCTCCGGCTCTTTGGCGGGTTCGGTCGCGGCGGGACGCAGCTTGTTGTCCTCGATCTTCACGGTCAGATACTTAAGCGCGGCATCGTCCAACCGAAACAGGCGTTCCAGCTCGGCGACGACGGCCCCGTTCCCCCGATAGTTGAGCTGGACGTAGATGCCCTTCTTTTCCTGCTTGATCTCATAGGCCAGCTTCCGCTTGCCCCAGTTGGACAGGTGCTCGACGGTCCCGCCAGCCCTTTCCACCGTGGCCTTCACCTTGTCCAGTATTTTGGGGATGTCTTCATCGGCCAACGAGGGGCGCAGGATGAAGAGAGACTCATAGAGCTGGGGCATACTGAAGAAACCTCCTCCCGGATCTAAAGCCCCGGAACCGGGTCCGGAGCAAGGGGGTGATATACAAAAAGCGGCTCACCCTAACACAGCGCTTTGCCATAATCAAGAAGCGGCGTTTCAGCGCCTGCGGCTTCCTCTCACACGTTGAACCGGAAGAACAGCACGTCGCCATCCTTCACGACATAGTCCCGCCCTTCCAGCCGAAACAGCCCTTTCTCTCTGACACCAGCCTCGCTGCCGCACGCGATCAGGTCGTCGTAGTGATAGACTTCCGCTCGAATGAATCCCCGTTCCATGTCGGAATGGACCTTCCCGGCGGCTTGGGCGGCCTTCGTGCCCTGGCGGATCGTCCACGCACGGGACTCGGTTTCCCCGGCGGTAAAGAACGTGATGAGGTTCAAGAGCTCATAGACCGTGTGGACCAGCCGGGCCAGGCCTCCTTCGCCCATGCCAAGTTCCCTGAAGTAGTCGGCCCGCACTTCGGGAGGCAAGGCCGCCACCTCCGCTTCGATGGCGCCGCAGATCGTCACGGCCCGGGCTCCGCGAACGCGTGCCAGCTCTTCCACCTGCCGCACGGCCGGACTGCCGTCCTGGCCTTCCCCGATGTTGACGGCGAACACGATGGGCTTGGCCGTTAGCAACTGGTACTCGCGCAGCCAGGCCTGCTCCGTCGCAGAGCCCGTCTGGGCCCCGATCCATTCCCCTTTACTCAACCGCTCGATAAGCGCGTCCACGTACGCTTTCTCCTGCGCGGCCCCCGCCTCGCCGGCCCGCACCTTCTTGTCCAGTTTCTCCCGCCGCCGCTCCAGCGTCTGCAGGTCCGCCAGCATCAGCTCGGTTTCGATCAGCCCGATGTCGCGTTCCGGATCCATCGCGCCCACCACATGCATCACATCGGGATTTTCGAAGACGCGCACCACGTGCACCAGCGCGTCCGCTTCCCGGACCTGGCTCAGGAACTGGTTGCCCAGCCCCTCGCCGAGGCTCGATCCTTGCACCAGCCCCGCGATATCGCGAAACTCAATGGCCGTCGGTGTCGTTTTCTTGGACTTGAAGATCTGCGTCAGCTTCGCCAGCCGTTCATCCGGAATGACCGCCACGCCGACATTGGGCTCGACGGTGGAGAACGGGTAGTTGGCGACCAACGCTTTGCTGCCCACCAGGGCGTTAAAGATCGTCGATTTGCCGACGTTGGGCAAGCCGATTATTCCGCAATTAAGCGCCATCGTGTGTCTCGGGGGTGGGGAGGAAAGAGGTTAAACGTATAACGTTTAATGATCTTCAGGGGTACGCTTGAGGTTGAATCGGTTCATGGCCGCCATCAAGCCTTCGCCGACCCAACACTCCAGCGCCCGCGTGGCCTGCTGGACCGCCTCCTCCAGCACCGCCCGCTCGAGGGCGGACACAGGAGCCAGCACGTAGTCCGCCGGATCCACGCCGTCCGGCGGACGTCCGATCCCGATCTTGACGCGGGCGAACCGGTCTGACTCCAGAGCGGCGATGATGGAAAGGACCCCGTTGTGGCCGCCGTGCCCCCCGCGGGCCTTGATGCGTAGGCGACCGGGGTCGAGATCGAGATCGTCGTGGACGACGATCACCTCGCTGAGGTCGAGGCCGAGATCGCCGATCAGCGCGGCGACGACCGGCCCGCTACGGTTCATGTAGCTCTGCGGCTTGGCCAGCGTGACCGCCTCCCCGGCCAGGCGTCCCTCGGCCCTGAGCACTTCGCCGTGCCGCCTGAACCGGATCCCAGCCTGGGCCGCCACGGCTGCCACGACCCAGAAGCCCACATTGTGACGGGTCTCGGCATGGGCCGGACCAGGGTTGCCGAGACCGACAATCAGTCGCACCCGCCCACCCCAAGCGTGCCAAGACACGCCCTTCCCGGCCGCAACGCTACTTCTTCTTCTCCCCCTTCGTGTCCCTTGCTTCCTTGCCTTCTTTCTTTTCCTCTTTCGCTTCGGCAGCAGGCGCCACGGCGGCTTTCGCGCCAGCCTTCTCGCCAGCTTTCTCGCCGGCTTTCTCACCAGCGGCTGCGGCTTCCTCGGTCACTTCTTCCTCTTTCGCCTTGCCGATCAGCTCGGGTTCCGCCGCCGTTTCGCCAGCTGGCGTCGTAGCGAGCAACGCCTCCAGTTTTGCTTCCGAGATCGGGGCGGCGACGCTGACCACCATCATGTCGGGGTCGTCCAGGATCCGGACGCCGGGGGGGACGGGCACCACCTTGACATGGATCCCCTGATTAATCTTGAGTGGGGTCGGGTCCACCATAATGTGCGCCGGGATCTGCCTGGGCAGACACTCAACGTGCAGCTCGCGCATGTTGTGCTGGAGAATGCCCCCTTCGGCCACGCCCACCGGCGTCCCGTCAGTGACGGCCACCGGCACGCGGACGCGGATCGGCTTGTCCATCGCTACCTCGAAGAGGTCCGCGTGCAGGATCGCCCCGGTCACAGGATCCAATTGGTAGTCCCGCAGCATTGCGGTTCTCTTCATCTCTTTGCCGCCCTTCGCAATGCTCAGAGTGAGGAGAGTGTTGGAACCGGACTCTGAATGAAGCACCTTGCGGACCTCGGCAGGATCGATCGTCAGGCTGATGCACTCGCCCTGCCCGTAGAGGACACCCGGAATCTTTCCTTGCCGCCGTAAGGTGCGGGCGACTCCCTTCCCGACCGCCTCACGGGTCTCAACCTTCATGTCAACCTGCATAGCCGACCCTTTCTTGAACCTGGACGTGTCTACACAAACAGCGAGCTCACCGACTCTTCTTCGTGGATGCGCTTGATGGCTTCCGCCAGCAACGCCGCGACGGAGAGCACCTTCAGCTTGGCACACCGGCGGTCCTTGCCGTTGAGCGGAATCGTGTTGGTGACCACCACTTCCTCCAATCTCGAAGCGTTCAAGCGATCCAGGGCCTGTCCCGAGAGGACCGGATGCGTGCAGGCCGACCAGACAAGGCGCGCGCCGTGTTCGATGCAGGCCTGAGCGCCCTGGGCGATCGTACCGGCCGTGTCGATCATGTCGTCCAGCAACAGGGCGTCACGCCTGGTCACGTCGCCGATGATGTGCATGACCTGAGACTCGTTGGGACCCTCCCGCCTCTTGTCGATGATCGCGAGGCTGGCCTGCAATCGCTTGGCGAAGGCCCGGGCGCGCTCCACGCCGCCCGCGTCTGGCGAAACGACGACGAGGTCTTGGTCTCCACGCTGCGTAACATACTCCAGCAACACCGGCGAGGCATACAGATGGTCCACCGGGATGTTGAAGAATCCCTGGATCTGCCCCGCGTGCAGGTCCATCGTGAGCACCCGATCGGCGCCCGCCGTGGTGATTAAGTCCGCCACCAGCTTCGCGGAGATCGGCACGCGGGGCTGGTCCTTCCGGTCCTGGCGGCCGTAGCCGTAGTATGGGATCACGGCGGTGATCCGGTAGGCTGAGGACCGCTTGAGGGCATCGAGCATGAGCAAGAGTTCCATCAGGTGCTTGTTGACGGGATCGCAACACGACTGGAAGACAAAGACATCTTTCCCGCGCACGTTCTCGTTGATCTGCACCCGGGTCTCACTGTCGCTGAACATGGAGACGAGCGCATCCCCCTGCCCGACCCCTAGGCAATCGCAAATCTCTTTGACGAGCGCCGGGTTCGAGTTCCCGGCGAACACCTTCAACTCATGCACCTGGATGCTCCCCTTCGAGGTAGATACCGGTGATTCGTCACGGAGGTGAACGAGGCTACCCTAATCTAACGTTCTTCTGCTTGTCAACCGAGGCAGGCCGGCGCTGGAACCCACTGTGTCCGGGTCACCCAGACCATCCAACCCGGGCGGCGATCAAGGCCTTCGGCCGCGATCCGAGCCGACCGCTCTTCGCCAAACACCCCAAAGACCGTCGCGCCGCTGCCGGACAGTATGGCTGTCTGCGCATCGCGCACGAGGAGCATTTCCCGGATCTCGCGTAGCACGGGATACTCCTGTTCCATCACGGGTGCGAAATCGTTCTCGACC
>DASQRT010000010.1:0-3015 GCA_035642795.1 Nitrospirales bacterium | reverse complement strand
TGAACGGCATCATGAAATGCTTGGCGATACCCTCGCCCATGTTGTCTAGAATCCAGTCCTTGAAGGAACGGTCCGCCAGGCGGGTCGCTGCCGGTTTCGTGAGCGTGTCGATGAACCCCACCAGGCATTCGCGGACGACCTCGGGGGGCAGACCGTAGGTGTTGACCTGGAACGGATACTCGGTGTAGGTCCGGTGCGAGTAGATGAAGGAGCGGCGAACGTGCTTCTCCAGCCGGCCGTCCAGTAGCCCTTCCACGAGCGCCTTGATCGCAGCCTGACGGAAGTGGAGGAGATGGCCCGTCATGTCGAAGGTGAAGCCGTCCTTTTGGTAGGACCGGCAGAGGCCGCCCGCTTCCTTCTCCTTTTCGATCACCCGATAAGGCCGGTCCCCCAGGTGATACGCAGTGCTGAGCCCGGCCAGGCCGGCGCCGATGATCAGGATCACGGCGCTCTCCGCTCCGAGCTTGCTGGACCCGGGCCTCCGATCACAGGGGCAGGGAGATTCACCGCCTCCAGTGATCCAGGCTTACCATCGGGAGGCAGCACGGCCCCCTTCTCCGGCCTGAGCATTTCGATGCGCTTGAGCCAGACCGCCGCGACGACCGCCAGGAGCATCGCGACGCCCGCGATGACCATCGCCGTCACCGAGGCCACGAACATCATCGCCAGGGCCGCCCCGCCCAGTACGACCGACGCGCCACAGCTCGCGACGACGACCTGAGGGACCGAGAGCCGCAACTGCCGCAGGCGAAGAGCGAAATGGTCCAGGCTCCCAAGGAACATCGGCAGGCCCCGCAGCCAGCGGACGTACATCACGAATAGCGTGTCGAACACCGGCACGCCGAGAATGAGGACCGGCGCCAGGACCGCCACTGGGTTCACCGCCGTATACTTGCTCACCATCGCCAGCGCCCCCAGCATGAGGCCCACGAAGAGCGAGCCGGCGTCGCCCAGATAGATCGTCGCCGGGTAAAAGTTGTACCACAGGAACCCGACCAGGCTTCCCGCCAGCGCCGCCAGCATCACGGCAACCATCGTGTCGTGGTTCACCAGCGCCACGACGAAGAGCCAGAGGCAGGCGACCACGCTGACCCCGCCAGCCAGCCCGTCCATCACGTCGATGATGTTGACGGCGTTGATGATGGCGATCATCCATACGACGGTGAGTAACAGGTCCAGCCAGTCGGGAAACGCGGCGATCTCGATGCGGATGCCGCTCCGGATCAGGACGAAGACCGCGATGAGCTGGCCGATCAGCTTGGGCCAGGGTTTGAGGACCCCGAAATCGTCGATCAAGCCCAGCATCACCATGAGCGTCCCGCCCAGGACCAGTCCCAGGACGTCCTGGCGGAATTCGAAGGTCAGTGCCAAGCTGATCAGGAACGCCAGGTAGACGGCGAGCCCGCCAAAGTAGGGAACCGGTGCGGCTTGGTGCTTGAGCCGCCCGTCCGGACGGTCCACGACGTTGAACTGCAGCGCGGCACGGCGAGCCACCGGCACCCCATACAGGGCCACCAACAGCGCGAGGACGAACGTCAGCAGATACAGCACCATCACTCGACCTCGATGGCGGACCAGACGGTCTTGATCGCTTCATAGACGAAGGTCTTGGCGTAGCGGCGGCGCATCCACCAGCGCTCCGGGTTGAACAGGCCGTCGTCCACCGGAGACGCGAGGAAATGAGGACCGTAGGGACCCGCTGCCCCTTCAAAAATCCGTTTGGCACGGGCCGTATGGTAGTTGGCGGTCACCAGGATCACCTCTTTCAGGCCTCGGCGTTTCAGAATCGGCACGACCACACCGGCTTCCTCTTTGGTCGAGTCGGAGTCGTGCCTCACGGTCAGGATGCGGACCGGCGGGACGCCGAGATATTCGGCATGTCGCCGCATGACGTCCGCCTCGTGAGTGCGAAAGCCCATGGGCGTACCGCTCAGCACCAGCAGCGGCGCCAGGCCGCGCTTGAAGAGCTCGACCGCGTGCCTTACGCGGTCGCCCTCGCGCGACTCGCCCGCCAGCACCAGGATCGCATCAGCCGGGTGGAGCGGATCGTCCACGATCAAGGCCGCTCCCAGCGCATTCAGCCCTATCGGAACGGCAAAGGCTAGAGCTACGAGAATCAGGCCGGCCCACAGCAGACGCATGCCCACCCGCCGGTTCTTCATGCCTCAACACTGGCATACAGCGAAGCGAGATAGGTCAGGTACCGTTCATCCGAGTGCTGCTCGACCACCCGCTGCCGGGCAGCCCGGCCTAGCTGCTCGCATCGTTGCGGGTCCCGTAACAGCGCGATCACCGCCTCGGCGATCGGTCCAGGGTCCGGCTTGACGCGGAGCCCCGTCGTCTCGTCCACCAGCTTCCACGTCAGCCCGACGTCCGTCGCGACCGGCACCGCACCGCACGCCATCGCTTCCAGCAGGCCCTGGGAGGGATAGTTGTCCTGCTTCTGCAGCGACACGAACACGCGCGCCTTGCCGAGCACGGGCGCCGGGTCCGCTCGGAATCCCAGCTCGACGAACCCGCGGAGGCATAGGCGGTCCAGGGCCTGCTCGACCTGCGGGCGGAGCGGGCCGACCCCCAACAAGAAGAACCGCGCGGCCGGGATTGCCCGGAGGATGGCCGGCACGGCATCGAGGAAGAGCACTGGGTTCTTGTCCTCGATGAGGCGCCCGACGAAGACCACCCAGGGTTCCTTAGCCGGCAAAGGTTGATACTGCTCCACGTCGATCGCGCTTCCGGACGGGAAGGCGATCTTCTCCTCGGCGATGCCTCGTTGGAGCACGTCCTCGCGAACCCCCTCGGTCAAGGCGTCCACGCACGCGCATCGCTTGAGCGCGAACCGGTAGATCGGCAGCGCCCAGGAGACTCCGACCATCTTGGCCAGGCTCCGGTTCGTCACGGAGATGACGACGCGATGGTCCGGGCGCAGTAGCATCAGCGGCAGCACGACATAGGCGCCGCCCTGAACCAGATGGAAGAGACGCCGCGCGACCAATCCGTAGCGCACCAGGAGCACAA
>DASQRT010000009.1:0-4881 GCA_035642795.1 Nitrospirales bacterium | reverse complement strand
GATCCGGACAAATACCGGGAGAGCCTGTTCCTCATCGATCGCTGGCTCGCCTTCATTTCGACGCTCTATTTCCCGACACGTATCTCTGTGGTCGACAATCAGTGGCGGTATTCCATCTATTCGTCCAAGGACATCCTGAAGGCGGTCGCGGACGAGCAGGAGAATCCGTATCTGGAGGTCTTCCGGTCCCGACTGGTGCCGGACATCCTGGCGCAGGCTCCCGACCTGGTCGGCGTCTCGATCACCGCGACGTCCCAGATCATGCCAGGCCTCACCCTCTGTCGCTTGATCAAGCAGGCAAACCCGGATCTGCATTTGACCATCGGCGGGAGCATCTTCACCCGGCTGGTGGACAACCTCCGGCGGGTCGATGCGATGTTCCAGTTTGCCGATGACTTTGTGGTCTTTGAAGGGGAGACCGCCTTGCTTGAGCTCATCCATCAACTGGAGGGGAAGCGCGATTTCAGCAAGGTGCCGAATCTCATCTACCAGCAGAACGGGAAGACCATCGTCAACCAGCCGTTCTTTTCCGAAAACATCAATGCGCTGGCGACGCCGAACTTTGATGGCTTTCCGTTCCGCCAGTACCTCGCGCCCCAGTCCGTGCTCCCCATCCAGTTTTCCCGCGGGTGCTATTACAAGGACTGCGCCTTCTGCGCCTTGACGCTGGATCATCAGAATTTCCGGCAGCGGGCCCCGGAAAAGGTCGTGGACGACGTGAAGGGGCTCATGGAGAGGTACCAGACGCCGTTCTTCTTCTTCACCGACGAGTGCTTCGCCCTGTCGCCGACCAAGCGTCTCTGCAGCCAGCTCATCGAGGCCGGGGTCAACGCCCAGTGGACCTGCGAGATGCGGTTCGAGAAGAACCTGACGCGGGACCTGCTCAAGCTGATGCGGGATGCCGGGTGCTTGAAGATCGTCTGCGGACTGGAGTCCTACAACCAGCGAGTGATGGATTTCATGAAGAAGGGGATCAAGCGCGAGCACGTCAACCGGATCGTCGACGATTGCCTGGATCTCGATATCGCCGTGCACTGTTACATCCTGATCGGCTTCCCCACCGAAACGGAGACGGAAGCGATGGAAACCGCGAATTTCATCCTCGGGCACACTCGGCTGCACTCGTCGTACGGCTTCTCGTGCCAGCCCTGCCTCTTCGATCTGGAGAAAGAGGCGCCGATCATGAGCGATCCGGCCAGCTACGGCATCCGGCGGATCATGCGGCCGGCGTCGGAGGACCTCAGCCTGGGCTATTTCTACGAGGTGATGGAAGGGATGAAGCCCGACGAAGCGGAACGGGTCTACCAGTACGTGTACGAGAAGATCAGCGAGGTCGTGTGCGAACTGCCATTCAATTACTCCATGGCGGACGGATTGCTGTACATCGCCCGCGCAAAAACGCACCCGGTCGCAACGGGGTAGCAGAGGCGTGATCGATCCCGTAAAGGAGCCCTGATGGCCGAGTCCGTGATGCCCCAGAAAGTTCGCGTCGGCTCCGAGACCGGCAGCTTGCTCTTGGAATATTTCCTGAAAGCCTTGCTGGTCGCGGGGCTCTGCGAGCTCATCCTCTACCGTCTGGTGTCCCGACTGGGGATGCACCTGTCGAAGGTCGCGAAGGAATACGTGGTCGTCGAGTATTTCCTGCGGGGGGCGTCGGCAGTCGGCTTTGTCTTGATGAACTTTTCGGCGATCCTCGTGTTTCTCGTCTTGCTGGTGCTGCTTTTCTACAAGATGAACGGACTGCTGGCTCGGCCCCTGGACCGGATCGTCGTGCCGATGGTGTCGCTGCTCCTGGCGTTGACGGCAGCGTTCCTGCTGTTCCCGCCACGCATGATAGGCTCGGTCGTCTACAACGGGCTGACGGTCGTGCTCCTGTGGACCCTCGTGATCCAGTATTGCCGGGCCAATCCTGCCCCGACGGCTCGGGCCCTGGCGCTCTGTTACGGGGCTGGCGTGTCGAGCTGGCTCTACTACCAGATTTCGACCACCACTTACGGGTGGCTGGGGATCGTCTCGACCCCGCCGCTGGTTCATGAAATCAGCCGCCTCGGCGAAGCCCTGATGGTAGTGGCGACCATGCTCGTCTTCGCCGTGTACTCCGGATTCACGTTCAGGACGAAGAACCGGCAACAGCGGCGGCGGTCCCTGCAGTTCGCGGGCGCGTGGGCAGCTCTGTTCCTCGCCTTGCTGGTGATGGATGGCGTGCTCGAACTTTTCGATCCGGCCTTGGCCAGGAACGTCCGCCAGGCGAGCCAGGGCATCGGCTGGATTTTCCAGATGGGGATGGGCTACACCTTCTACCTGCCGTTCGCGCTCTACGTGGCCGGGTTGCTCTTCTGGTCGTACACGGTGATCAAGCAGATCAGCATGGGGCGGCGCGCCGGCTACGGGCTGGTCCTGATGTTCATTGCGGGGTACGCCCTGCAGCTGTCCCATCTGACCCAGTTCGTGATCGTGGGTTTACTGCTGATCGTGAATGATGGGAGGATCGACGCCCGCGAATCGATCGGCCAGCTGTTCCCGGTGGGGATACCCAATCGTCCCGCCGCCGAAGCGCCGGGCGTGTCCTGAGCGGAACGTGTATGACCGATGGGGATGTGACCAAGATGGATGCCGGCACTGATCGAGACACGCAGCCAGACGCCAAGCCTGCCGACGAGGCCGTTGAGGCGCCGCTGAGCCTCGACGAAGAAATGGCGGAGATCAAGAAGCTGCTCGAGGAAGATCCTGACGACTTCCAGGCCCAGTGCCGCCTGGGCGAGATCTACTTCGCCAAGGGCATGCTGGATGAGGCGCTGGAGAACGTGTCGAAGGCCATCGAGATGGCGGAGTCCATCCGCAAGCAGATGGACCAGTCGCTCGCCATGTACTATGCGAACCGTGGCACCATCCATGCGACGAAGGGGAACATCGACGACGCCATCGCCCAGTATCGGAAAGCCCTAGAGATCAACCTGCGGGACGTCCTGTCGCTCTTCAATCTCGGACGGGCGCTGTACGACCGAGACGAGTACATGGAGGCCATGCCATTGTTTGAAAAGCTCGTGGATGTCACCCCTGATGACCCGATCGCCTGGTTCCAGTTGGCGAAGGTCTATGAAAAGCTCGATCTGCGGCATATTTCCGACCTCCATACGATCGACAGCTCCATCATGGCCTATCGCCGGGTGCTCGAGCTCGACCCGCACAATCTGGAAGCGGCCTTTGCGCTGATGGAGATCTACCTGAACCTGCGCAAGCCGGAGGAAGCGATCGGGGTGCTGGAGGCGGCGGTTGAGAGCAATCCGGACGAGCCACTGGCGTACTACAACTTGATCAGCACCTATGAGAAGGCCAAGCGGTTTGCCGAAGCTGACCAGACGCGCGAGCGGCTTAAGCAGCGGTTTGCCTCGCGGCGGGCCGCGCCGGAGCCGAAGGACAAGTAACCGGAGCCACTGACAAGGGAGCGCGCTATGTTTGGAAGCATGGGCATCACCGAGCTGGTACTGATTCTCTTCATCGTGCTGATCATCTTCGGGGCCGGGAAGCTCCCGCAGCTTGGTGAAGGGCTGGGCAAAGCCATCAAGGGCTTTAAGAAGTCGGTGCATGAAGCGGACGCCATCGAAGCGGAGGCCAGTGCGCAACAAGGGCAGATCCAGCAGCCAGGCGCGCCGCCCGCTCCGGACGCGGGAGCTGCGCCAGGGACCCAGCCAGGAGGCGCTCCGCCGCCATCTCCGCCTCCTGCCGCGCCACCGCCTGTGAGGTCGGAACCACCGAAGGCATGAGGTCCGCAGTTTGAGGTGAGGGGTAGTCTATGGACAGCAGCGTCATAGCCGTTGGCATCATCGAGACCTTTGCGGGCAACGGAAAATCCCGCAGCACGGGGGACGGCAAGCCGGCGACGAAGGCAGGCATGCCGCTGCCGGTCGGCGTCGCGATCGACCCGCAGAACCAGTACCTCTGCTATGCGGAGTCCGGGTCCGATCGTGTGCGACGGATCGAGCTGGCGACAGGCCTCATCGGCCATGTGGCGGGCATCGGGGAGACCTGTTACAGCGGCGATGGCGGGCCCGCCGCCGAGGCGGGGCTGTACCTGCCGCTGGATGTGGCGTTTGATTCGAAGGGCGATCTGTACATCTGCGATTCCGGGAGCAACCGCATCCGCCGCGTCGACATGAAGACGGGGATCATTGACACCATCGCTGGGACCGGCGAGTTCGGCTTCAAGGGCGACGGTCCGGCGCTCGAGGTGAACCTCACGTATCCTAGCGCCATCGCGTTCGATTCGCGGGACCGACTGTTTATCGTGGATGGGCAGGCCCATCGCGTCCGCATGTACGACCCGTCGGCCAAGCAGGTCACTACCATCGCCGGCAGGTGGTCGAAAGACGACGACGACCGTGACAGCCCATTGATCGCCAAGAGTCTCGTGGTCCTCTCCGGGGACGCCATCGGGATCGATTTCAGCGACGACCATGGCTGGTTGCGTCCGGAATGTTCGCCGGACGGCATGGACATGAGCGTGTATCGAGACGACGGAAAGCCGGGGGCCGAGGTCCGGTTCCATGATCCGGTCGCCATCACTGTGGATGCGCATGACGACGTCTACGTGGCGGATAAGGGCAGCAACCGCATCCGGAAGATCGACGTGAAGACGGGAATCGTGACCACAGTCGCGGGCGTCTGCTTCTACGGCTACGACGGAGACGGCAAGCCGGCCAGCCAAGCCATGCTCAACGCTCCGGAGGCGGTGCTCTTCGATCCATTCGGGCACATGTACATCTCCGATGCCATGAACCATCGGGTGCGTCGCGTGGAAGCGGGGACCAGCATCATCACCACGGTGGCCGGAAACGGAGAGAGCGGCTACAAGGACTCGGGCGCGATGGGCGGGTGCGGCAT
>DASQRT010000008.1:0-3347 GCA_035642795.1 Nitrospirales bacterium | reverse complement strand
AAGATCGACGCGATGCGGACCAAGCCGGCCCGCAAGTTCGCCGCCTACGGCAACGCGCGGCTCGACCCCGGATGGGATGCGATCCAGTCCCTGGATGCGAGCGCTCCAGTGATCGGTCGCTTGTTCCTCGAGTCAGACTCGACCCAGGGCCAGAGCCTTGAGGGTCGTCCGCTAGCCATGTACTCCACACTGAGGCTCCCTGACCGTTCAAGGCTAAGGCTATTGAACTCGCGGCAACGGTCAGCCGCCGCATTCGGAGAACAGAAGCGACCCGATGTCCGGCCTCCGTCACCCATTGGGTTGGGGGGGCAGGGCGTCGCACTGGGCGCACGGGGACCGTGGCGTCGGCGATGTGGGTGAATCGCCCGGGTTTGTCGGGAGCCCGTCGCCCTTCGGGGCACTCCAGCGCGACTTCTCCAGGAAAGGCCGGCGGTGAAGGCTAGCTCGGGAACGCGATGCTAAATGACGTTCTGGCGATGGGCGTCGCCTGCGTGGTGGTCGTGGTGATCGCCACGATCCTCGGCGCGATCGAGCTGCTGTGGAACGCCGTCGCCGCTATGGCCGGCGCATGAATCGCCTGCAGGAGGCTTGGCTGCCACAGAGGACGAGATCCCCCATGACAAAGAGCCCGAGAACAGCCACCGTGAGAACGATCCATTCCAGCCCATTCACCACCAGAGAACTCCTGTACGACCAGATTTAATTACCACTTAAGATGTCGCTGGTGCGCGGTGCGATTCGAGGATCGCTTTCTTCAAACTCTGCGCGCCCACGGGCCTCGGCGTTGAAGCCACGGCGAGCGGCCGTGCCGTACGCGAAGGCGCTCTTCGCGCTGCGAAGGATCGCTATCCCCAGGCCGAGCTCATCGGTCGTCCTTTTCACGACGTGCGCGGCAAAGCTCACGAGCGCGTCCCAATCTCATTTCTTGAAAAGAAGTTCAAGCCCATCGGCGCATCCTCGGGCTACAGCATAGTCAGCCTTTGCTTGCCCGGGCATCTTATCCCAGCCGCCTTTTTCAATGACTTCAGCTCTCTGCCAGCTACTTACGGCCTCGAGTTCTTTGAGTTTCGCTTCAGGGTTCGGTTGCTTCATGAATTGGGCGACGCAGATCGCCGCCTGACTCGCCAAGACCGCTTCTTTGGTCATCGTTTGGGTAGTGCGAGCGGTTGTCCAGCCACCCCACGCAAAGCCGACGATCATTGCGATGACTGCCCCACAAATCAGGCCCCAAACTCCATACTTCACCTTCGCTGCCATCTCTGGCTTCATTGACAAGACCCCCTGAACCGGAATTGCCGGTATAGTGCCATTCCGCCTCTCGTGACGGCGTTCACTGAGCGGACCGTCCCGTCAGTCAACTCGTTCACGCTTCCCGACACGTTGCCGGGTGCTGGCTACTGGCAACCCCGGGGGCTTGTGTGATCGTGCCGTCGAGAGACACCGCCGCCGAGTCACCTCCCACTGCCCATTCCCGCCGATCCCTGTACGGTCCTCCCTACCACGCTGGTGCTGGAGCCGCGATTCGCACTTACGCCCGAGTCTTCTCAGAATCCATGGCGTCGCATGCACGTGCGATATGTCGCTTGATACGCGGCGTCCGTCATCCCATCGGTCGCCATCCCCATAAGCTGGGGATCCGAGGACTCCATGCAGATCGGCCCGCCCCACGTGGTCCACGTCGCTAGGCTGTCCGCCCAGGCTGACTCCACCAGCACGTAGTCCTTTGTCGTCGGAGTGGCGGGGCCCGCCTTCTCGGCGGCCCGCGCGTCCGTATTGCAGGCGGCGAAATCGGCCTCCGTCGGCGCCTCGGCATACACGCTGACCGCCGCCGCGACAAGGCCCGCCACGATGGCGCCAACAAGAGCCCGCTTCACGTGTCGCATGGAGCACCTCCTGAGAACAGTTACGGCCCGAGGACTACCGACTTCACGAACAGTCCGGCTCATCGCAAACTTCCAGTACTATATAAATTCTATTTGACATATATTTTATAATATGATATTCGGATTGCGTCAAGCTGGAATTGCGAAGGGGACGCGGAGGCCGACCCTCCCCGGCGGTGAAGGCGACGCTGGGCCCGAAGGGCCGCAACGTCGTCATCGACAAGAAGTTCGGCAGCCCGACAATCACCAAGGACGGCGTCGCCGTCGCCAAGGAGATCGAGCTGAAGCAATCACCACGACCACCGCGCCGGCGATGCACAGCGCCAGAATGAGAGTCGCAATCGGTCTGATCGGGCTCAGCCTCATCGGTGGCGTGGTGCCGGCCGGGTTTGCCGGTATCACGCACGCGGCGCAGGTCCTGGCTGGTACCGCCGGGGCGCTGCTGGCGTTGCTGGTGTTCTGCCTGGGGGGTGCCGTCGCTGCTCGGCGCGCCGCTCCCACCCTCGTACGGGTCACTTCGCGACGGCCACACCCCTCCATCGCGTCGCCCCGATCCGTTCCTCGCAGCATTTAAAGGTCCTCGTCTCGGCTTGTGGCGCGGGCGGAAACTGGACTCCTACGAGAACATGGGCGCCCAGATGCTGAAGGAAGTCGCGTCCAAGACCTCGGACATCGCGGGTGACGGCACGACCACCGCCACCGTGCTGGCGCAGACCATCTTCCGTGAGGGTCTCCGCAACGTCACCGCCGGCGCCAACCCGATGGGGCTCAAGCGGGGCATCGAGGCGGCCGTGGACGCGGTGACCGACGAGCTGAAGAAGCTTTCCAAGTCCACCAAGGACAAGAAGGAGATCGCCCAGGCCGCGACGATCGCCTCGAATAACGACAAGACGATCGGCGACTTGATCGCCGAGGCGATGGAGAAGGTCGGCAAGGACGGCGTCATCACGGTGGAGGAAGCCAAGAGCATGGAGACCTCCCTGGAGGTCGTCGAGGGCATGCAGTTCGACCGCGGCTACCTCTCGCCGTACTTCGTGACCGATCCCGAGCGGATGGAGGTCGTCCTCGAGAACCCGGTCATCCTGATCCACGAGAAGAAGATCAGCTCCATGAAGGATCTCCTGCCCTTGCTCGAACAGATTGCCAAGATGGGCAAGCCGCTCGTGATCATCGCGGAAGAAGTCGAAGGCGAAGCGCTGGCGACCCTGGTGGTCAACACCATCCGCGGCATCCTGAAGGTCGTGGCCGTCAAGGCGCCCGGCTTCGGCGATCGCCGCAAGGCGATGCTCGAAGACATCGCGATTCTCACCGGCGGCCGCGCCATCACCGAGGATCTCGGCATCAAGCTCGAGAACATCAAGCGACCAACGCGGCCAGCTCCTGCGCGCGGCCGTCGGCTTCGCCGGGTGCTCAATGCCCTCGTACGACCGCGCCCTATGGGCGGCACCTGGTTGGACTTGTGGG
>DASQRT010000007.1:0-6687 GCA_035642795.1 Nitrospirales bacterium | reverse complement strand
GGAATATGATGTACAGGACAATCTGCGCATTGGCGCTCATTGTGATGGCGCCCATGGCCCTGGCTGCGACTGCGGGGCCCAAAAGCTTTGCGTCGCCCGAAGCAGCGATCACCGCGCTGGTTGAGGCTGTCAAGTCGAACGATCAACCGATGTTGAATGGGATTCTAGGCTCTCACGGCAGCAAGCTGACCAGTTCGGGTGATGAGGTAGCCGATAGGCAACACCGCGAGGTGTTTCTCAAGGCCTATGGCGAAGCCCACAAGCTCGTGCTCGAGGACGACACGCACGCAACGCTCGTGATCGGTAAGGACGAGTGGCCGATGCCGATTCCCATCGTGAAATCGGATGGCAGTTGGCGTTTCGACACCCAAAAGGGCGAAAAAGAAATTCTCGCCCGCCGCATCGGCCGCAACGAACTGGCGGCGATCCAGGTTTGCCTTGCGATCGTCGACGCCGAGCGCGAGTACGCGGCGCTCGATATGGATGGCGATGGCATTCCGGAATATGCACCCAAACTCGTGAGCGCGACGGGCAAGCGCGATGGTCTCTATTGGCAGACAAAGGAGGACGAGCCGCTGAGTCCGCTCGGCCCGCTGCTTGCGGCCGCGGCGAGCGAGGGCTATACACGCTCAGGCTCCAGGACTCTTGCGCCCTATCATGGCTATTTCTATAGAATTCTCACCAGACAGGAGAAGGATGCTCCGGGCGGGGCCTATGACTATTTTGTCAAGGGCAAGATGATCGGCGGTTTCGCGGTGATCGCCTATCCCGCGCGGTATGGTGCATCAGGCATTATGAGTTTTCTTGTCAATCATGATGGGGTGGTCTATGAAAAAGATCTGGGCAAGGACACCGTCGCGATAGCCTCTAAGATGACGACGTTCAATCCCGACGCGAGCTGGAGACGACCGTAACGACCTGCCTCCCTTTCCTCCTACTTCTTTCCCCGCCGCCCGCCTTTCATGGCCCGTTCCATCTCGCGGCCGGCCTCGCGCTGTTTGATGGTCTCCCGCCGGTCGTACTCCTTTTTCCCGCGCGCCAGCGCGATCTCCACCTTGGCGAGCCCCTGCGGCGTGAAGTAGATCCGGAGCGGCACGAGCGTCAGGCCCTTCTGCTGGGTCTGCCCGATCAGCTTGCGGATCTCCTTCTTATGCAGGAGCAGGACGCGCGGGCGCAGGGGATCGTGGTTCATGATGTTGCCGTGGCTGTACGGGCTGATGTGGCAGTGATGGAGCACCACTGTGCCGCGGTCCACGCTGGCGAAGCTGTCGCGGAGATTCACCCGCCCCTCGCGCAGCGACTTGACCTCCGTCCCCTTGAGCGCGATCCCCGCCTCAAGCTTCTCCTGGATCGCGAAGTCGTGGTAGGCCTTGCGGTTGGTCGCGACGACCTTCTCTTCCTGCTCTTTCTTGTCGTGGGCCATGCTATCAGGTCAACCCACTATACCATTCCCCCGCGTTCCTTGACACTCCGTGGCCCCTCTCCTACAATCAGCGCACCAACCGAGGGACTCGTGAAGCCTCAGATCCGCCGCTGGTTTGAAGAGAGCGCTGAGACGAAGCTGAAGTTCGTCGCGGAGCACGCCGACCGCATCCAGCAGCTCGCCGATCTGCTCGTCGAAACGTTCAAGCGTGGCAACAAGGTACTACTCTTCGGCAACGGCGGCAGCGCCATGGACGCCTCCCACATCGCAGCCGAGTTCGTGGGGCGCTACCGGCGCGAGCGAAAGCCGCTGGCGGCGATCGCCCTGTCGGCGGACCAGGCGAAGCTGACCTGCATCGCCAACGATTACGACTTCTCCGAGATATTCGCCCGGCAGATCCAGGCGCTGGGACGTCCGGGAGACATGGCGATCGGCATCAGCACCAGCGGCAATTCCCCGAACGTCCTGAAGGGGCTCCAGGCGGCGCGCGCGCAGGGGCTCGTGACGGTGGGCTGGACCGGCGGGACCGGCGGCAAGCTCGTCGGCCTTGCAGACCATCCCTTCGTCGTCCCCTCTAAAACGGTCGCGCGCATCCAGGAGACACACATCACGCTCGGCCACGTCCTCTGCGAGCTCGTCGACGAGGCTCTGCTTGGCAAAGAGTAAGCACACCGGAGCCCCGCCGCTTCGCGTCCCCCTCGTCAAGCCGCTCGCTCTCCACAAGATCAAGACATATCCGCTGGCCAAGCGGCACAGCAAGGTGAAGCTCGGAGAGTCCGCCCAGCCGTGGAAGCCCGGCGGCACCGTGACCGATTTCCTCGCCGGGCTACCGGACGTTCTCGCCGCGCGTACGCTGCGCGACGTCATCGAGGCGATCGTCAAGGCCCGCCTGGCCGGCAAGCCGGTGGTCGTCGGCATGGGCGCGCATCCCACGAAGGTCGGCCTCAACCCCGTGCTCGTAGACTTGATGGAGCGGCGGGTCATCACGGCCCTCGCGCTCACCGGCGCGGTCATCATCCACGACTTCGAGCTCGCCTTAATGGGGCATACCTCGGAGGAGGTGGACACGGAGATCAACACCGGGCGCTTCGGGATGGCCGAGGAGACCGGCCGCTTCCTGAACGAGGCGATCACGCGCGGCGTGCGGAAAGGCCTGGGCATCGGCGAAGCGTTAGGGATTTGGATCGAGGAGCGGCGCTTTCCGAACCGGAAGACGAGCCTCCTGGCGGCTGGTGTGCGGCTCGGCATTCCCGTCACGGTGCACGTGGCGATCGGCACCGACATCATCCACATGCATCCTGCCGTAGACGGCGCGGCGCTCGGGGAGGGCACGCTGCGCGACTTCCGCACGTTCGCGGCAGTGGTCGCCGGCCTCGAAGGAGGCGTGTACCTGAACCTGGGCTCTGCCGTCATCATGCCCGAGGTCTTTCTCAAGGCCCTCACCATGGCCCGCAACCTCGGCCACACGGTGAACCGGATCACGACCGTCAACATGGACTTCCTGCCGCACTATCGCCCGCTCACCAACGTCGTCCGGCGGCCGACCCAGAAGGGCGGCGCGGGGCACATGCTGATCGGCCACCACGAGATTATGGTGCCGCTCTTAGCTGCCGCGGTGCTAGAGAAGTTACACGCCCGGCGTCGCGCCAAGCGCTGAGATGGCGGAAAGTGGCGAACACGCCCAGGTCGTCAAGGCCGCCGGCGTCATCGGGCTCGCCACGCTCCTCAGCCGCATCCTCGGGTTCGCACGCGACATGGTGCTGGCCCGCCTGTTCGGCGCCGGCTCCGCCGCCGACGCCTTTTTCGTCGCCTACCGCATCCCGAACCTATTGAGAGAACTCTTCGCCGAGGGCTCGATGTCGGCGGCCTTCATCCCGATCTTCAGCGAGTACCTGACCAAGCGCACCAAGCGCGACGCCTGGGAGCTGGCGAGCGCCGCCTTCACGACCCTGCTCACCATCCTGACCGGCGTCTGCGTCCTGGGGATCCTCGCGGCGCCCTGGATCGTGACGCTGATTGCGCCGGGCTTCAGCGCCAATGCGGAGCAGCAGGCGCTCACCACTCTGCTGACCCGGATCATGTTCCCGTACCTTTTGTTTATTGGGCTCGCGGCGCTGGCGATGGGCGTGCTGAATTCGGTCCGGAGCTTTGCGGCGCCGGCCTTCTCGCCCGTGCTGTTCAACATTGCGATCATCGCCGCTGCCTTCCTGCTGGCCCCGCTGTTCGCGGAGCCGATCCTCGCCGTGGCCGTCGGGGTCGTCATCGGCGGGCTTGCCCAAGTCCTCAGCCAGATGCCGGCCCTGCGCAAGGCGGAATTGCTCTTCGGCTGGCGGTTCAATTTCGCCCATGAGGGCGTGCGCCGGATCGGCTGGCTGATGGCGCCGGCCTTTATCGGCCTGTCGGTCACGCAGATCAACATCCTCGTGAGCACCATCCTGGCGTCCTACTTTCCGGGTGGGCCGACGTATCTGTTCTACGGCATGCGGCTGATCCACTTTCCCCTTGGGATCTTCGGCGTGGCGCTGGCGACGGCCCTGTTGCCGTCGCTGTCCACCCAGGCAGCGAAGGGCGAATTGGACGCCCTGCGGGTGACGCTGGGGTTCGGGCTCCGGCTGATCTTCTTCATCATCGTGCCGGCGATGGTCGGGCTCATCCTCCTGCGCGTCCCGATCGTGCACTTGTTCTTCGAGCACGGCCGGTTCACGGCGGCCGACACGCAGGGCACGGCGGCGGCGGTGTTCGCGTACGCGGTTGGCCTCTGGGCCTTCGCCGGCGTACGCATCGTCGTGTCGGCCTTTTACTCGCTCCAGGATACCCGGACGCCGGTGATGGTGGCGGCGGTCGCCCTCGGCGCCAATATCGCGTTGTCGCTGCTGTTGATGGGGCCGCTCCGTCACGCCGGGCTCGCGCTGGCGACAGCCCTGTCCGCGATTCTGAACATGGGCCTGCTGGTCATCTTTCTCGCTCGGCGGCTTGGTCCTTTCGGTTGGGAGTCGATCCTCCGCAGCCACGCGCGGGTGCTCCTGGCGTCGGTGCCGATCATCGTGACCTGTCTGTGGGTCGCCGGGCTCGGAGTCTGGGCGGAGCCGGAGGCCTGGTCGGCGAAGACCGTCATGCTGCTTGTCGGCATCGGCATCAGCGTCGCCGGCTACGTCACGGTCCACGCCCTGGTGGGCTCGGACGAACTGGACTTCCTCTGGAGCCTCGTCAGGCGGAAATTGGTTCGCGCGGCGTCTTGACCCTCCGCCACGATGCCAGTACCCTGTCCGCACCATTCACCAACGGAGGAGACGATGAGGCGGATGATCACACGCACCATGCTGGCCGTTGCAGCGTCCGTGAGCTTCGCGACGGCGGACGCGCGCGGGGCGACCGAACGATACAACGTGGATCCCGACCACTCGATCGTTGGATTCAGCGTGGTTCACATGGTGGTCTCCAAGACGACCGGACGGTTCAAAGACTACACCGGCTTCATCGAGATGGACCCGGAAGCCAAGACTGTCAAAGCCATCGAAGCTGTGATCAAGACGGCGTCGATCGACACCAATCACGTCAAACGGGACACCCACCTCCGCAGCCCGGACTTCTTCAACGTGGAGAAGTACCCGACGATGACCTGGAAGATGAAGTCCTATGACAAAGTCGGCGACAATCAATACCTGACGAAGGGCGACCTGACCCTGCTGGGCGTGACCAAGGAGGTCGTCCTGACCGGGACCTTGAACGGCGTCGTGCCGAAGGACCCGATGGGGAACACGCGGGCGGGGTTCACGGCGCACGGCAAGATCAACCGGCAGGACTTCGGGATGAAGTGGAACAAGGTCCTCGACAACGGTGGGCTGGTGGTCGGCGACGACGTGGACATCAACCTGGAGATTGAGGTCATCAAGCAGAAATAGGGGGGTGGAGAGATGCGCGAGATAATTTTCCAAACTGACTGGGGCTGGATTGGCATCGCCGCGACCGATCGGGGCGTGCGCGCCGTCGTGTTGCCGAAGCCGACCAGACGCGCAGTGGAACGTGAGCTCCGTAGCGTTCCTTCCAACGGCGCGGGTGGAGCCGCTACGATCCACCTGAAAGCGGCCAAGGAAGCGCTAACTGCGTACCTGGCTGGGAAGGGGCGCGTCCACGGGGAGAGGAGCCTGTCTTGGCAGGCTCGGGGCGGGAGGGTGCGACAACGCCTGGGGCGGGTGGGTGAGAACGGCAAGCTCCAGAGTTTTCACGTGCCGCTTGATCTGCAGGGCCAGCCGCGATTTCGCGTGAAGGTCTGGGAGGTGCTCCAAAGCATTCCGTACGGTCGTGTTCGGTCGTATGGTTGGGTGGCGCGCAAGGTCGGCAAGCCCAAGGCGGCGCGCGCCGTCGGCGGGGCGTGCGGCGCCAACCCAGTGCCGCTCCTGGTGCCCTGCCATCGCGTGATCGCTGGCGACGGAACACTGGGCGGTTTTTCCGGCGGCCTGAGCCGCAAGAAGCGCCTGCTCAAATTGGAAGGGATCTATTTTTGAAAGCCGTCATCCAGAGAGTGACTCGTGCCTCGGTGGAAGTGGACGGCAAGATTGTCGGGCAGATCAGAAGTGGCTTGGTGGTGCTGCTTGGCGTGGCCAAGGGCGACACCGACGCGGACGTGATGTACCTCGTGGAGAAGATCCCGGCGCTGCGGATCTTCAGCGACGAAGCCGGCAAGATGAACCGGTCGCTTGCCGAACTGGGGAGCGGGCTCCTGGCGATCTCCCAGTTCACGCTGCTGGGGGATACCCGCAAAGGGCGGCGTCCCGGGTTCGATCAGGCGGCCGATCCGGCGACGGCGCAGCGCCTGTTCGAGCAGTTCGTCGAGACGCTGCGCAAGACCACGGACCTCACGGTCGAGACCGGCGTCTTCGGAGCGCACATGAAGGTGGAACTCGTCAACGACGGTCCGGTCACCTTTGTCCTCGATAGCCGCTCTTAGCTAACCGTAATGTTGAAACTCCGGTAAAGGCCGACTATACTTATAATTACCATGGGAGGCCGTATGGACGGGCGCATACCGGATCACCACCCCTTGCGGAAGCTGTTCGGAACGCTGGCGGAAAAGGCCTTCACGGATAAGCTGGGCTGGCCGGATTTCAACGTCAGTGACTACATCTCCAAGCTTCTCGTGGAATTCACCCACACGGACCATCTCTACCGGATCAAAAGTGCAAAGGGCGAGCGGGTGGAGGCGGTGGTCGACCTGCTCTATGAGTCTGAAGTCACGCACGAGGCCAGATCGTTCGCGCGGGAGC
>DASQRT010000006.1:0-3248 GCA_035642795.1 Nitrospirales bacterium | reverse complement strand
GGATGGTCTCGTCCATGTCGCTCACCCGCATCCGGGTATGCAACAGTTTCTTCACCTGCATCGCAGGGTGAACCTCCCGATTGGTTAGCCCGATTCTGGTGAATGGCCATCCCGCTGTCAAGGTGCTCCAACGCGGGCTGCAGAGTCGCGCTCCTGCGTGCTAGACTTATTCGAAACTCTAGGGGCCCCTATGGATCTTGCGCGATTGCATCGGCGTTCCGAATGCGAGTGGGAGATCGCGCCCGCCGGCAAGATGCGCGTGCCGGCAGTCATCTACGCTACCGAAGCGCTGATCCGCGGCATGGACGACAAGGTCTTCGAGCAGGTGACCAACGTGGCCGCCCTGCCCGGCATCGTCCAGGCTTCCTACGCCATGCCCGACGCGCACTGGGGCTACGGGTTTCCGATCGGCGGTGTCGCCGCCTTCGATCCTGACCGAGGGGGCGTCCTATCCGCCGGGGGCGTGGGTTTCGACATCTCCTGCGGGGTGCGCACGCTCTGCACGGGTCTGACGGTAGACGACATTCCGCCCGTGAAAGAACGTCTGGCCGACGCGTTGTTCAGGCATATCCCCGCCGGCGTCGGGAGCACCGGCCGTCTGCACTTGAACCGGAAGGAGATGGACGAGATGCTCACCGGTGGCTCGCGATGGGCCGTCGAGCGCGGCTACGGCACCAGGCAAGACCTAGAGCGCATTGAAGAGCGCGGGTGCATGGCCGGCGCCAAGCCGCAAGAGGTCTCCGATCAGGCCAAGAGACGACAGGAAGACGAAGTGGGGACCCTCGGCTCAGGCAACCACTACCTGGAGGTCCAGCAGGTGGTGGCCATCTATGCCCCAGACATCGCCGAGGTCTTTGGCCTCAAGGTGGGTGATGTCGTCATCAGCATCCATTGCGGGTCCCGGGGCCTCGGCCACCAGATTGGGACGGATTTCCTCAAGCGCATGGTGCTGGCGGCCGGAAGCTACGGGATCGTCTTGCCGGACCGCGAACTCGCCTGCGCACCGATCAACTCCGAGGTCGGCCAGGCCTACCTGGGCGCCATGCGCGCCGGCATGAACTGCGCGCTGGCGAACCGCCAGGTCATCACACATCTCGTGCGGGAGACCTTCGCCGAGGTGCTCCCCCGCGCTGAGCTCACCTTGCTGTACGACGTATCGCACAACACGTGCAAGGTGGAAGAGCACCTTGTGAACGGCGACGTGAAACGCCTGTTCATCCACCGCAAGGGAGCGACCCGCGCCTTCGGGCCCGGCCACCCGGACGTCCCAGAGCACTTCCGGGCCGTTGGTCAGCCGGTCTTGATCGGCGGGACCATGGGTACCGGCTCCTACATTCTGTGCGGGACGGCAGAATGCATGCGGCTTTCCTTCGGCTCCGCCTGCCATGGCGCCGGTCGCAGCATGAGCCGGACCCAGGCCACGAAAAAGTGGAAGGGCCGCGAGGTGGTGGACGAGTTGGCGCGCCGCGGCATCCTGATCCGCAGCCCCTCCTTCCGTGGCGTGGCGGAGGAAGCTCCCGGCGCGTACAAGGACGTGAGTGCGGTGGTGGACGCGACCGAACTGGCCAAGCTGGCCCGCAAAGTGGCGCGCCTCGAGCCGTTGCTCTGTGTCAAAGGGTAAGGACGCCGGCCCCTTTGATCGTGCCGGCCTTCAAAGCCTTGAGCGCGAGATTGGCGTCTTCGAGCTTGAAGCGCTGGGTGCGGGGCCGTATGGGGATCTCCGCGGCTATCTTCAACAGCTCGATGCCATCCTGCTTAGTGTTGGCGGTGACGCTACGCAGCACACGCTCATCGAACAATTCCCGCTTATAGTCGAGCGACGGAATCGGCGTGAGATAGATACCGGCCACCGCGAGCGTGCCGCCTTTCTCCAGCGCGCGTAATGCCGACGGGACAAGCTCACCGGCCGGCGCAAACATGATCGCGCTGTGCAGCTTTTCGGGGGGAGGTTCCGCCGCGCCGCCCACCCAGGCTGCCCCGAGTTCCCGCGCCAGGGTTCGGTGTTCTTCGCGCAACGAGCAGACGAAGACCGTGCAGCCCCAGTGCCGGGCCACTTGAATGACGATGTGCGCCGACGCGCCGAACCCATAGAGCCCCAGACGCTGGCCGGGCTTCACTCCGCTAAGCCGCAGGGCACGGTAGCCGATGATTCCCGCGCAGAGCAACGGCGCGACTTCATCATTACTAAATATTCTGGGAATGGGATAGGCAAACGACTCGGGCACGACCGCATATTCGGCATAGCCGCCATCTACATGATAGCCGGTGAAGCGAGCAGCGGGGCAGAGATTTTCCCGTCCCGTTTTACAGAACTCGCACCGGCCATCGACGCGCTGCAGCCAAGCAATACCGATCCGATCTCCTTCCTTGACCGTGCGCACCCGGCTGCCGACCCGATCCACGATGCCGACAACCTCGTGCCCAGGAACCACGGGCAGCTTCGCCGGCGGCAGCTCCCCCTCGACGATGTGCAGATCGGTCCGGCAGACCCCGCAGACCCTGACCTGCACACGCACTTCATCGGGGCCTGGTTCGGGCAACGGAAGAACCGTCTGCCTGAGAGGATGATCCCGCACATCGGCTGGCTGCTGTAACACCATGGCTCTCACAAGTGATGAGTATACCGTAGGCCTGCGACAGTGTGGACAGACATCTCGTTCCCGGGAGGCATTCGTGGAGGCGATTACTGAACCCGGCTACGCAGCCACGTCACAAGCCCATCCTGCTGCGCCCGTCGAAACGCCAGGCCCAGCCTGACGAACTCCAGGGACTGGGTAAGCGTCCGCTCGGCCGACGCCACCCGGTTCGCCGGGTCGCTGAAGAAGCACTCCACGTCGGCCAGCCATTCCTCGCGCCAGAGCGCCTTCGTCCCCTCGATGATGCGTTGGGCCCCGACGCTGCCCCCCTTCTTCCGCAGCTCCGTCCAGTTGGCCTTGACGAACGACCACGCTTCGGACTGGGTTGCCGGGTTCGCGAGTAGCCCCCGCAACGGCTTCCACAGATCCTGACCCCTCACGTCCGCACTGATGACGAAAGCCAGGATGGACGGGGTCACGCCCGACTCGGCAAAATATCCAAAGGCCTGGAGGTAGCGGTCCCGCTCTTCCGGCGTCGCGGCTGCTCGATATTGCGTCACATAGCGGTCGAACCGGTCCTTGCCTCCTGCGGCGCGCGCGCAAAGGCGGAGGACGGTCGTGACCAGTGTCGGATCGAGGGACGATGGGTCGGCCCAGTAGCGTTCAAGCCGC
>DASQRT010000005.1:0-8865 GCA_035642795.1 Nitrospirales bacterium | reverse complement strand
GGGGTTCAACCCTGAGGATCTCCGCCGGTTTCGCCGAGCCATTACCGAACCGTACGGCATGGTGCTGGTGACTGGCCCGACCGGCAGCGGCAAAACCACCTCACTGTACGCCGCGATCAGCGAGATCAATACGCTCGAGAGCAAGGTCATCACGATCGAGGATCCGGTCGAATACCAGCTCGCCGGTGTGGTGCAGATCCCGGTCAACGAGAAAAAGGGGTTGACCTTCGCCCGCGGCCTGCGCTCGATCCTCCGGCACGATCCGGACAAGATCATGGTGGGCGAGATCCGGGATGCCGAGACCGCGCAGATCGCGATTCAGTCGGCGCTGACGGGCCATCTGGTCTTCACCACGGTCCACGCGAACAACGCATTCGACGTGATCGGCCGGTTCGTAAACATGGGGATCGAACCGTATAACTTCGTCTCCTCGTTGAACTGTATTCTGGCCCAGCGACTGGTGCGGACGATCTGTCCCGTCTGCCAGGAGGAGGTGCGGCTGGATCGCGCGCAGGCCGAGGAGTCGGCGCTTAGCTATGAACAGTATCATGATGTCGTGCTCTTTCAAGGCAAAGGATGCGAGCACTGCCACGGGACCGGGTACCGCGGTCGTCAATGCATCACCGAGTTCCTCGATCTCAACGATGAAATCAAGGAGATGATCCTGGACCGCAAACCGCCGTCCGAGATCCGCAAGCACGCGATCGCCGAGGGCATGACGAGCCTGCGGCAAGCCGCCGTGGAAAAGTTGCGGCGAGGGATGACCACGCTGGTTGAGATCAATCGTGTGACCTTCATCGAACAGGCGTGAAATGCTGGGATTCGGCCCGCCGCGGTACTGTTTGAAGCTGGGTCCGCGTCAGGCGGCGTGGGCGGTGCGTTCCACGAACTGGCGAGGACAGCCACGCGTTCGGTCCCTCGAGGTAGATCTGCCGTCCGGCCTCCTCAGGCCCTCGCCGGTCGAGCCAAACATCAGTGACGTTGATGCTCTGAAATCCCGCCTTCGCGCCTTGATCGGGATACCGGTCGGGCGCCAGGCGCCCTGCTGGCCGATCGCACTGGTCTTGCCTGATCTCTGTGTCCGGACCGTGCTGCTGAATGTGGACACCTTGCCGGCACGCTCGAACGAACGGGACGCCCTCATCCGCTGGCGCCTTGAAAAAGAGGCGACCTTTCCGGTGGCGAGTGCCAGAGTCGTGTCGCAGGTCGTCGGACCCCACACCGTGCTGGTGGTGATGATCGGGGAATCGGTGCTGCGGCAATACGAAACGGTGTGCGACGAACTGGGGCTGGTCCTGGCCAGTGTGAAGGCGACCAGCTTCCTGCTGCACAACGTGACGCGCGCGTCTTCCCCCGTTGAGGAGCCCACCGGTTGGTTATCCGTGCTGGACGAGGGGTTCACGTTCATGGTTCACCACGCTGGCCGTCCGGTCTTCGTGCGCACCAAAACCCAATCGCCGCAGATTCTGGACGATCTCGTCACCTCGTTAGCGTTCTATGAGGAGACCCATCCGGGGACCGCACTTCGGCGTCTGTATGTGCTCAGCGAAGAGCGGGAGTCGGAGGCAATGACAGCGATCTCCACGGAGCTTGATCTGGAGGTGGTCCACGTGGGGCCGACCCTTGTTCAACAAGCCTGGCGTGTGCCGCTCGACGGGGCCACGCCGCCGGAAGTGCTGCCGGCGATCGCGGCGCTTGCGCCGAAACGCAGGCAGGATATTCTGGCTGTCGATCTCAGCGGCAGCCAGTACGCCTACCTGGGGCGAGTCTGTGCCGCGCTGGTGCTGGTCTCGTTGCTCCTGGTCGGATTGATCGCCTGGAATGTCCGAGAAGCCCGTGCTATCCGGACCCAGGCCATGAAAGTCGAGCAGGCGCTGGCCCGTGTTCAGGAGCAAGACCGCCAGGTCCAGCTCCGAGCACAGATGGAGGGGGTGGACCTCTCCGATCCGGCGATGGTAAGGCTCGCGACCCAAGTGGTCTTTGCCAACGACCTGATCGCCAAGCGCACGTTTTCCTGGACCCGGTTCCTCAGTGATCTGGAAGCGACAGTCCCGCCGCGCGTCTCGATCAACAGCATCCGGCTCGATTTCAAAGACGCTGTCATCGCGATCGCTGGATCAGCGCTGAGCTTGAAGGATTTGACCACCTTCATCATCAGCCTGGAAGACAATCGGGCGTTTAAAGACGCCAATCTGCTTCAGCACAGAGTCCGAGACGATGACGTCGTGGAGTTCAGCCTGACCGTGCGGTACCAGTCCCAAGCCAGGGGATCATGACTCGCGGATTACCGCTATTCCGCCGATTGCGGCGTAGGCCTTACGGCCCCCTCATTCTTTGGCTGGCCGTGGCTGGCGTGCTGGGCGCCGCTCTGGTCGTGGTTCGTCTGCTCGTGGTGGCGCCGGCCCAAGACCGGTTTGCCCAGGCCGAAGCCGCGTGGATGGCGGCAAGACAGCGAGTGGCTCAACGTCTGGAGGCCAAGGAAGCGCGGAAGAATCTGACCGTGATCCTGAATGCCTTGCCGGGACATCGTGACTTCGCGCAACTTCCGCTCGCCATGTCGCAAGTCGCGCGGCGGGATCGGGTCGCCATGCCAGATCTCTCCTATGCGCTGGAGAAAACCCAGGCAGGGGGCTTCACCAAGGCGGTGCTGAGAGGATCGGTCTCCGGTCGCTATGAAGATCTCAGGCGATTTATTCATCATCTGGAAACGGCCGACGGCTTCCTGTTCATCGAAGACCTCAACGTCAGTCGCCACAGTACGAAGAAGGGCGAGGCCGTCGCGTTTCAGATCACCTTAAGCACTTACATCCGAGAGGGACCAGTCCAGCGCGTGTCCGCTCGTGCCTTATTGCCATGATGAGACGCTCCCAATGGCTGGCACTGTGCCTCCTGCTCGGGATCTGGGCAGGCGTAGCAATCTGGGTCGTTGCAGACACGCCGGAGCCGCAGCGAGTCCCGCTGACGTATGTGACCGGCCGGGCCAGTCGGACGGAAGCGAGCCGCTCCCAAGCCGGCGCCGGATTGAAAGTCAATCTCGACCTGCTTGCGGCCACACGGCGCCGGGCGAAAGAGGCCTTCGTCGCGCCGAAGAACATCTTCGCGCCCCTGCCAACAGAGAAGATGGCACCCACCCACGCCAAACGGCAGGCGCCGGCGTCTTCGCCTGCGCCGACTGCGACCGCTCCCGCGGCCCCTCCGCCCCCCTCGCCGGAACAACTGGCCGCAGAGGCCGCCCGCCAGGAGTTAGCCCAGTTCCGTTACCTCGGGTATCTCAGCCGGAATGGCAGAGAGGAAGCGTTTCTCTCGAAGGGCAAAGAGCTGTACATCGTAAAGAGCGATGAGACGATCGAGCAAAGGGTGCGTGTCAAGACCGTCACGCCAACCGACGTGACCCTGCAGGAAACCCGATCGCAGGTGGAACGGACAGTCCCGCTGGTCGAAGGCAAGTAATTTCAAGCCTATGGCATGGTAGAGCCGCCGGGCGCTGGAGGTGGCAGGAATGGAGGAGCGGGAGGGGCACCGGATCCCGGCGGTGGTGTCCGGATGCCAGGGGTACCTGGTGTCGGCAGTGTAGGTTGTCCCGGCGAGGTTGGTTGTCCCGGAGCAGTGGTCGGTTGTCCCGGAGCGGGCGGTTGTGCCACAGGGGCTTGCGGGGTCGAAGCGTTCGGGTATTGGAACACCCAGTCGTTGTAACTGGTTAGTCCGTCGAAGTGTCGGACCATAGGCGGGAAATCTTTCTGCTTGAACGGCTCCGCTTTGCTCTTACTCCTCACGCCCTTGATGCGGCCTGTAGGATCGCGCACGTACTCCCAGTCCTCGCCGGTAATCGGGTCCTTGTACGCCTTTCGTAAAGCAGGCTTTGGTTGCTTGGTGAGTTCCTCGAATGTAAGCGGATAGATCTCACCGGGGAAACCGGTGCGCCCTTTCTTCTGCTGCGCTGAATAGACCGCCAGCGCGGTCTGAATCTCAACCCCCCGAGCCAGAAGCTCGGCTTCTCGTTCACGCTGCACCACGGCCTTCCACTGCTTTGCCGCCACGGTTACGGAGATCCCCATCAAAACCACGGCCAGCATCGCGAAGAGGTAGGTTACCCCGCGTGCATTGCGAAGAGGGCGCATAGGGATAAGATTAAGAGAAGTGACCGCCGAAAGCAAAGGTGCTACCTTGTGACTATGCGGCGGCTTGTTGTTTTCGCATGCGTTTTCCTCTGGACCATCTCCGGAGGAATCAGTCCGGCGCTGGCGGAGTCTCCCGGA
Source organism: Nitrospirales bacterium (assembly GCA_035642795.1). Classification (GTDB taxonomy): domain Bacteria; phylum Nitrospirota; class Nitrospiria; order Nitrospirales; family NS-4; genus NS-12. The sequence goes on along the minus strand of DASQRT010000005.1, from coordinate 4,609 downwards.
GCTGCGCTGGGACGGCAAGGGTGGGAGGCGATTCAGGCCGGGAAGATTCAAGCAGCAGCGCGTGCGTTCGACGAGGCGATTGCGGCGAATCCTCAGGAGGCGACGTTCTTCTTAGGCGCGGGCCTTGCGGCGCACTTGCAAGGACAAGCAGAGCAAGCGCGTACGATGCTTCAAGAAGCGCTCCGACTCAATCCCAAGCTCACGGCTGCTTCACTCCTGCTGGGCGAGCTTGCCTATCGCGCCGGTGATCTTGAAGTGGCTATTAAGACGTATGATGAAGCACTCGTCGTCGAGCCGAATCATGCGCAGATCAAGTCTCGCCTGGAGAGGTGGCGCAAGGAAGCGGCTCTGCACAGCGGATTCCAGCAAAACCTGAGCCCCCATTTTACGGTCTTGTTTGAGGGGCCGGCGGAGCAACGCCTCGCATCGGCTGCAGTGGATGCCCTGGAGGCAGCGTACTGGCGCATCGGGACTACTCTGCTTGCCTACCCATCTGGGATCATTGCTGTCGTCTTGTACACGGATGAACAGTTCCGTGACATCACACGAAGCCCGACGTGGGCGGGTGGTGTCTTTGACGGCAAGATTCGAGTCCCAATGCGGGGGGCGCTCAATGACCCCCGGCAACTGGAAAAGGTCCTGGCGCATGAGTTTACCCATGCGCTGGTCAAGAGTCTGGCTCCGCGTGGAGTCCCGACCTGGGTAGACGAGGGATTGGCGGTCATGTTTGAGACCGGCGATCTTCGCTGGGCCGAGCGGCTGGCCCGGCAGGCACCATCCCTGATCCCACTCCCGCGACTTCACGACGGCTTTCTGAGTTTGCCTGCGGATCAAGTCCCCCTTGCCTATGCCGAAAGCGCGCTGGCTGTCCAGATGCTGATCGAGCGCGGAGGGATTTCTGCGTTGACCGCGTTGCTCCAGGATCTGGCTGACGGCCAGGAGTTTACGCGAGCCTTCGAGCGGCGCGTTTTCCTTTCATACCCAGAGTTTTTGACCCTCTGGGAGCAGCGAGTCCGAGAATAGGGTGTTTACCAGAATGCCCTGCAGTGTTTTCCTGTGGACTGTGGTCGCTTCGAGCGGTAATATGGCCCGATAAGAAGGGGGTATAGGCAGCAAAGGGCACTCCTTGATGTACTGGAAGGTTGTCAGCGCGCTGGTGGTCTTAGGCCTGCTGGCCGGGTGTTTCTCCTTCTACGTCCCGGACACCACGCTTGCCGACCGGTTGATGCAAGAGGGCAACTGGGAGGAGGCCATGGCGGCCTATCAGGACGCCCTCAAAGAGGATCCGTACAATCCCGTCATTCAGGCCAAGTTGAACGCCGCCAAAGGGCGGATCGCGGCGGCGTACCAGGAACGGGGCCGAGCTGCGCTCAAAGAGCGCAAACTCATACAGGCGATCGAGGCGTTCAAACGGGCGCTCAGCCTGGAGCCATCGAATCCTGAACACCAGTCCTCGCTGGCTCAAGCGCTGCGATACAAGGAAGCCCAGGACCGGCTGACGGTCGGGCAGAAGATGCTGAAGGGGGGGCGGCTGGATGACGCGGCCGAGGCCTTCGAGCGTGCACTGGAACTGGATCCGGACCAGAAGGCCGCGCAGGACGGCCTTGTCTCGCTCGCCGAGAAGCAAAAGAGCATTGCGCTGCCGCTCACCGGCTCCAAGCAACCCATCACGCTCAAGTTCCAGAACGCCCGGACCAAGGAAGTGTTCGAAGTCCTGGCGCGCGCGGGTGGCATCAACATCCTGTTCGACAAGGACGTGAAGGACGATCCCATCACGATCTTCGTCAAGGACGCCTCGTTCGAAGACGCCCTGAACCTCATCTTGACCACGCAGGGCCTCTTCATGCGGCGGCTTTCGGCCGACACGATCCTGGTCATTCCGAGGACGAAGCAGAAGCTGGATCAGTACCAGGACCTTATGATCCGGACTTTCTATCTCTCCAATGTGAAGGCCAAGGACGCGGTGAACCTCCTGCGCACCATGCTCGAGACCAAGCGGATCTTTGTGAACGAAGACTTGAACGCGATCGTCATGCGGGACAGCGCTGACAAGGTCAAGCTGGCCGAGCGCATCATCCTGGCCAATGACCGGAAGCCGGGCGAGGTCGTGTTTGAGATCGAGGTGCTGGAAGTGGATAAGACCTTGTCCGACAAGTTTGGCGTGAACATTGCCAAGCAAGCCGGGGCAGCGCTTGTCCCGCCCGGCACTACGGATTTCCCGTCAGTCAGTTCGACCACCCTTTGGACGTATCAGCAATTGTCGTCCATCGGAATAGGCAGCTACCTTTTCACGTTGCCCACCAGCGTGTTGCTGGATTTCCTCAGGACGGAAGCCACCACCAAGACTTTGGCTAATCCGCGGATACGGGTGGTGAACAACAAACAGGCCAAGATCAACCTCGGCGACAAGGTGCCCATCCTGCTGTCCACCACCAGCACGATTCCCGGCATCGTGCCCGGCACTGTCCCCACCCAATCCACGGTGACCTCGATTGAATTCAAGGACACTGGCGTCAAGCTCACGGTGGAGCCCGTCATCCATCTGAACCAGGACGTGACCCTCAAGCTCCAGCTCGAAGTGACGCGGCTGGGTGATCTGGTTGTTCTCCAGACCAATCCGCTGGTTCAGCAGTTCAAGTTCGGGACTCGCACCGCAGAGACTTCGCTCTCTTTGAAGGACGGGGAGAGCGTGGTGCTCGCCGGCCTGATTCAGCCCGAGGACCGGATAACGGTCCAGAAGGTGCGTGGGCTGGGTGACATCCCGGTGCTGGGGGAGGTTTTCAAGTCCACCACCCGGGATGTGATCACGACCGACGTGATCCTGACCATCACGCCGCACGTCGTCCGGGCCATGGAACTCCCTTCTGTGGATGATCAAGCCTTCTGGTCAGGAACGGAGGAGGCCTATGGGCTGAAGCAGCTTTTCCCGGACGGCGGCAGGGGGATTTTGGGCGCCTTGCCCGCAAGTCCGGCGCCTGCGCTTCCCGGTGCGCCATCCCCGGCGCCGGAAGTGCCGCGACAACCCCCTCTGGGAATGCTTTCCTTTCTCCCGCCGGACCTCACGGCATCAGTAGGCCAGGAGATCAGGCTCGATGTGCAAGTGGCCAACATCGAGGATCTTGCCGAAGGCACGCTGACCATCAGTTACGATGCCAAGATCTTGGAGTTCCGCCAGGCGTTCGAAGGCGAATTTTTGAAGCGAGAGGGGACGGCCACTGTCGTCACGGCTGCAAATCCGGCGACCGGGACGGTGGCCGTCCGGCTCATGCGAGGGGAGGGCGCCAAGGGCGTGAGCGGCGCCGGTGTCCTGGCCACGCTGGCGTTTGTCGCGAAAGAGCCCGGTTCATCGCCGGTGGCGATCCAGACATCACAATTGCTGAGCGCCGCGAAGACTCCGCTTTCGGCGACGGGCGGGCAAGGCAACGTGAGGGTCCAGTGAGGGAGTCAGGCGTCACGCTCCTTGAACTGATGATCACGATCACCATCATCGTGGTGCTGGCGTCAGTCGCCATGCCGCTCTCCAAAGTTTCGGGGAAGCGGACGAAAGAGATCGAGCTACGTCAGGAGCTCCGGACGGTCCGGACGGCCATTGATGCCTTTAAACTGGACTGGAACCGCGAAGGCGATGTGTCGCTCGGTCCCCTGTGTGTCAAGAACAAGCTCTCTTGCAAGGAAGTGTCCAGCGTTTCTGGGTATCCCAAGACTCTTCAAGCCTTGCTGGAAGTGAAGCTGACGGGCGAAGAAGCTACTGTGAAAGGGGCGACGATTAAGCGCTACTTGCGGAGGATCCCGGTGGACCCGCTGACCGGGAAGGCCGACTGGCTGTTACGGTGCTACACGGATCCCCTGGACGCGTCGTCTTGGTGCGGTGACGATGTGTATGACTTGGCCTCGGCCAGTCCGGAGGTCGCGTTGGATGGAACGAAGTATCGGGACTGGTGAGCGCGGCTTCACGCTCCTCGAGTTGATGTGCATCGTCACGATTGTGGGGATTCTTGTGACCCTGGCCGTGCCCTCCTATCAAACGTCCGTTGTGAAGGCCCGCGAAGCGGTCCTCGTGCGCGATCTCTTTACGGTCCGAGACCTGCTGGACCAGCACCGGGCCGACAAGGGAAAGTACCCGGACTCGCTGAATGATTTGGCGAAGGTCGGATATTTACGCGCCATCCCGATGGATCCCTTCACGCGATCCACGTCCACCTGGCAGGAAATTTATGAGGAAACAGAAGGCGGTGTCTTTGTTATCCACTCCGGTTCCGATCTCGTGGGGACCAATGGCGTGCCTTATAACCAATGGTGAGTCAATGATGAGGAATTGCTACACACTCCACGCTGCGCTGTTGAGCGGTCTCTGGATGGTCGCCGGCTGTGCCGGCCCTTCAGTCCGTGACTTCCAAATGATGCAGACCGCGCTCAAGGCGGAGTCCTTGCAAGCCCAACGCACCATCACGGACCTGCGCACAGAGATGCAGGGACTTCAGCGGGAACTGGGCGCCGCCCGTGCCGCGCAGGCTCGCCTGGAAGGAGAGCTGCGGGAGGCCCAACGCCGCGCGCAGGAGGCGCAGCGGGGGGTGGATGCGCAGCGCGAGGAGCTGGTACGTACGCGGGA
>DASQRT010000004.1:0-8150 GCA_035642795.1 Nitrospirales bacterium | reverse complement strand
CAGGCCCAGGTGCCCGTAGACCTTGTTGTGGGCGTTCTCGCGGATCGCGCAGGTGTTCAGCAGCACCACGTCCGCCGAGTCGGCCGAGTCAGTAAAGCTGTAGCCGCGGGCTTTGAGGATCGAGCGAACGACCTCAGTGTCGTACTCGTTCATCTGGCAGCCGAACGTTTCGATGAAGACCTGAGGGGCGCGCATGGTGTCAGCGCTCTTTTCGAAACGCGTCGATGGCCGCTGGGACGCCGTCGCGTACCGTGGGGTACTTGAGCGTCCACCCCAGCGCGGCTTTGGCGCGGTCGTTCTTGACCCGCACCGAGCAGGTCACGGATTCCGTCCAGAGCTCGCCGGCCTGCTTGGCGCTCTCCTCCACGGAGATGGACGGAGGAATCGGCTTGGCGAGGGCGCGGGCGACAACCGAAAGCCATTCCTTCTGGGTCATTGGCTGGTCGTCGCCCAGGTTGAACATCTGCGGTATGGGCCGCTCTTCCGGCGGTGGGGAGTACCCGATTTCTTCGGCGGCAAGGACGTAGGCTTCGGCCAGGTCTTCGACGTGCACGAAGCTCATGTAATTCTCGCCGGAGCCGACCACGCGCGCTTGGCCTTGCTCGAAGCCCGGCAGGAGCATGTTCTTGAACCAGCTCCCGTTGCCATAGGCCCATCCCGGAAACATGAATTTCGCTGTCACGCGCTTTGACTCCGCCAGGTGCGCGAGCTGGTGAACGGCTGGACCGATGAATCGTCCGTAGCCGATCGGCTCGCGCGGCGTGTCCTCGTCCACCCACTCCTCCCCGTGATCTCCATAGGACAGAACGCCAAAGGTGAGAATCAACCCTTTCAGCATCCCTTCATGCGTCGCGAGAATGAGATTACTGCAGGCGTCCGTCTGGGATTTGAGGAGGTCGGGAACCTGCTTCATGGTCGGCGGCTGGCCTCGTCGCCCCGGCATGGTACACCCGATCGCCACATCGAATTTCTCGATCGCGCGCTCCCACGGGCCGTTGGTCAGAAGGTTGCCGATGATTGGCGTGCACCCCAGCCCCTCCAGGACCTTGCCCCGCATCCGGTCCTTGGCTAATCCGTACACTTCGTGCCCACGGGCCAAGAGTGCCTTGACGAGGTGGCGGCCGATGAAACCAGCCCCTCCGGCGATAAAGATTTTGAGCGGAACAGCCATTGTGTCAAGCTCCGATTACAATTGGGGAAAGTTCAGGCACGAGAGCTCCGACGGCCAGGCCGTCCATCGCGCCGGTCAGGCGTACCGAACGGATCTGATTGCTGAGGTCATCGTCGTCGGGGACCCCGACCCGGATGTAATTATCAGTCAGCCCAGTGAAGAGGCCGGACCGATGGCGGGTTTCGAACAACACGGACACCGGCTGGCCCACGTACCGGTGGTAGAACTTCAGGCGCTTGGCCCGGGAGAGCGCGCAGAGTTCTTCGCTGCGGGCCTTGACGGTCGCTGAGGGGACCGCACCGGGCAACTTCGCGGCGGCCGTCCCGCGACGCGGGGAATAACTGAACACGTGGAAATAGGCGAAGGGGAGATCGGCTGCTAGTGCGCGGGTGTTGGCGAAGGCTGCGTCGGTTTCTCCAGGAAAGCCCACCATGAGGTCCGTCCCGAGCCCGAGATCAGGCACCATCCGGACCACCTTCTCGATGAAGCGGGCGTACTCTCGGACTGTGTATCGCCGGTTCATCGTGTGCAAGATGCCGTCGTCGCCGCTCTGCAGGGGTACATGGAGGTAGCGGCACAGCTTCGAAGGTCCGGCCATGCGCTCCAGGAGCTCGTCGGAGATCGTGGTGGGTTCGATCGAGGAAATGCGAATGCGGTCGAGGCCGGGAATGGCCTCCAGCATGCGGATCACGTCCGCCAGCGTGAGTCCGTCGCTACGGTACTGCCCGACGTTGACTCCGGTCACGACCACTTCGCGGTGCCCGCGCCCTACGAGGCCCCCGGCTTCTCGGAGAATGTCCTCAGGGCGGCGACTGCGTTCGTGCCCGCGGGAGAAGGGAATGATGCAGAAGGAGCACATGAAGTTGCAGCCGTCCTGCACCTTTAAATTCGCACGGGTCTCCTGGTATTCTCCAATGCCTTCGATCGTGAAGTCGTCACGGCTGACCGTCCGGGTGTGGAGGACCTCCGGTGCGGGCCGGCGCTCCAGCGAGGTCAGGTATCGGGGCAACTCCATCTTGTATTGCGTGCCAACGATCAGGTCGATGCCCTCCATCTGTTGCAGGGCATCCACGCCGGTCTGGGCGTAGCAGCCGGTGATGGCCACGAAGGCGTCCCGAGAAGCACGACGGATCTTGCGGATCAGGCTGCGGCAGTCGGCTTCCGCATTGTCCGTGACGGAACAGGTGTTGACGACCACGAGGTCAGTGGGTTGGCCGAACTCGACCAGCTCGTAACCGCGGCGTCGGAGTTGATCGCCCAGCAGCGCCGTTTCAGCGTGGTTCAGGCGACACCCGATAGTATGAAGCGATGCGCGTGGCATGTGCGGAGAGGGATTATAACGGGCGGCTCAGCCTCGGTGCAAGGAAGACAGGGAAGAAGGGTCGGATGATTCATGGCGAATGAGGCTTGTGAGAAGCACTTGCTGGCCGGGCTGGACGAGCGAGCGCGTGGGTTCACGCGCATGGTCTCCGTTGAACAGCAAGCCGAGACCTTCCGCGCGTCGCTCCAATATGAAACGTTTCTGGTGGTGAGCGCAGACACAGACAGCCCCACCGCCGCACTCGCCGACTTGGCCCGCCGGCTGCACGAACGAGGATACACCCAGCTCAGGAGTCGGTTGACCTTTGACGGTAGTACTTATCGGGGAAGTCAGGAGCAGTGGGTGGAATACGCCGACCCTGAAAGAGCGCCAGAAGCAGAACGAGAGCTCTTCGGCCTCATGCGCCGGATCCGGCGCATGTTCACGCGCCGGTCAGTTGATTAGGCGCCGCTGGTCAGCGGCTTCTTGATTTTCTGTAGCAGGCTTTCGACCGAGATTGTCTCGGACCCAGCGGCGGTCAGCACGCTGATCCGAGCTGCAATCCGGGAGGCGATGTCCATGAAGGCCTTGGCCTGTGGCGAGTCGGGGTTGGCCACGACGAGGGGCATGCCCATATCCCCGCCGACTCGGATGGCCGGATCAATCGGGACGCGTCCGAGGAACGGAATGCCGAGTTTTTCGGCGGCCCGCTCCCCACCTCCGTACGAGAAGATTTCGGTCCGCTCGCCGCACTTGCCACAGACGTAGTAGCTCATGTTCTCAATGATTCCCAAGATCGGCACGTTCACCTTCTGGAACATGGCGAGTCCTTTGCGGGAATCATGCAGCGCGACTTCCTGAGGCGTGGTCACGATGACGGCGCCGGTCAAGGGGACCAATTGGGCGATGCTGAGCTGGGCGTCTCCCGTGCCTGGAGGGAGGTCCACCACCAGATAGTCCAGATCGCCCCAGATCACGTCCCGCAGGAACTGCTGGATGGCGGTGTGGATCATCGGACCGCGCCAGGTCAGCGGCTGATCGTCCGGGACGAAGAACCCCATAGAGATCAGCTTCACGCCGTGGCTCTCCGCCGGCAGCAGTTTACCGTCTTGCTGCTCGGGCGGCCGCTCCACGCCCATCATCATTGGGACGTTAGGGCCGTATACGTCGGCATCCATGAGCCCGACCTTCGCGCCTTGCAGGGCCAGACCGGCGGCCAGATTGACCGCAACCGTCGTTTTGCCGACGCCTCCCTTGCCGCTGCTGACGGCGATGGTGTTCTTAACGGTCGGGATAAGGTTGTCTTTGATCTGGGAACGACCCTGCTGCACGTTAGCGGTGAAATCCACTTCGACTTTTGTCACACCGGGGAGCGCGCCCACCGCTTTATCGCAACTGGCTTTGATCTCGGTCTTGAGCGGGCAGGCCGGGGTGGTCAGCACCACGGTGAACTTGACGGTCCCCCCCTGGATCTTCAGGTCCTTGACCATGTTGAGAGTGATGAGGTCTTTGTGCAACTCCGGCTCCATCACCATGCGGAGTGCGTCAATGACTCCCTGTTCCGTCACTGCGGCCATCTCGTATCCTTCCTTAGGTGATTCTTCTTCTGCGGCCTCCGCACACATCTGCACGGAGTTTCCTGGCACGCGAGCTGTCCTCTTCCTTCACGCCAGGAATGTGGTCAGTTTAATTGAGCGGCGAATTTCTTCCGGGCCCGGCCCACCAGAGGCATTGGATGTGACCCGCGGTTATTGGCAATCACGGGATCAAGGATCTCTCCGCATATCAGGCACCGCCAGCCTTTAAAGCAAAGATTTCCCGTGTCGTCCAATAAGTCCTCGAATACCTCCTGGGTCATGACGCCCTTGCACCGAGGGCAGTCCATGGGGTCCTCCTCCTGTTACCAGACGAACTCTGGTCCCAGAGTGTCCCTAATTTTTCTGAACGCTGATCTTTTCCTTTACCAGATAGTTATTGTATCCGATCAAATCAATCCCCGACTAAAAGAATCGGAGACCAAGATGGTCGGCAATATGTTTATACTCCTAGAAATAGAACTTGTCAACGCAATTATTATTCTAATTTATCAAATAGTTACTTTTTTAGCAAGGGTTCGATGATTGGCCAAGCATTCTGAATGATGACCGCATAGCCAGCGCCGGTCGGATGGATGCCGTCAGCTTGGTTGAGGTGAGCCTTCGCGGCGACGCCTTCGAGAAAGAATGGAATGAACGGAATGCCATAGCGCTTGGCCAAATCTGCATACATGGACTGGAACGCGTGCGTGTACTCGGCGCCGTAATTGGGGGGCAGTTTCATGCCGGCGAGGATCACTGTGGCCCCTCCGGCCATGAGGCGCTGAATGATCTGCTCGAGGTTGGCGCGCGTTTGGGAGAGGTTCAGTCCACGTAAGCCGTCGTTGGCGCCGAGTTCCAGGATCACGATGTCAGGTTTGCTTTTCAGGATCCAGTCCACTCGGCGCAGTCCACCGGCCGTCGTCTCGCCGCTGACGCCGGCATTGACTACGCGATACCGATAACCCGAGAGCTGGAGTTTCTCCTGGAGTCGAGCCGGGTAGGCTTCCTCCGGCGAGACGCCGAGCCCTGCCGTCAAGCTGTCACCGAAGGCCACGAGGACCAGTTCTTCAGGGCGGGGGGCGGCATTGGACGGAGGCGGCGACTTAGTGCCGGGCCGCGCATCCACGCTCGTGCCCTGGATTTTGGGCGCGGGTTTGCCGAGCTGCTCATCGCAGGACCACAGCCCTCCGCCGAGCAGCGCGACGAGAAAGACGATTCTAAGTAAGTGATCCATGCTTCTGTATAATAGGGGGCATGATCGCAATCCGCAACCTCTCCATGCGGCTGGTCAGCGGCGGCCGCGAAGTCTCCATCCTAGATGGCATCTCGCTCGATGTTCCCGCCAAGCAATTTCTCGCCATCGTTGGGCCGTCCGGAAGCGGGAAGTCCACCTTGCTGGGGCTCATCGGCGGCATGGATACTCCCACGTCCGGCACCATCTCCATTGACGGACGGGACATCACGAAGCTGTCGGACGACGAGCTCTCGCGGTTGCGCCTGCAGAAGATCGGCTATGTGTTTCAGTCGTTCCATTTGATCCCCACCCTGACCGCGCGCGAGAACATTGCGGTTCCGTTGGAGTTGGCCGGCGATCCGGAGGCTGACCCGAAAGCGGACGAGTTGTTGCGGGCGGTCGGGCTCGAATCACGCGGTCATCACTATCCGGTGCAGCTCTCCGGCGGCGAGCAACAACGGGTGGCCGTCGCGCGGGCGTTCGCGAACCGTCCGGCGATCCTGCTCGCCGACGAGCCGACCGGCAACCTGGACACGACCACCGGTGAACAGGTGATCAAGCTGATCATCCGCCTGAACCGGGACCACGGCAGCACACTGGTCCTCGTCACGCACGATCCGGCGCTGGCGGCCCACGCCGATCGGATCGTCCGGCTCCGTGATGGGCGGATCGCGTCGGACGACCCACAGCATCGTGCGTCCGGTGCCCACCCATGAGCGCGTTCGTCGCCCGGATGGCCTGGCGGGAGACCCGCGCGGCCTGGCGGCACTTCACGTATTTCTTCGTTTGCATCGCGCTCGGCGTAGCGTCCCTGGTCGGCGTGGGGCTCTTCGCCGCGAACCTGGAACGTGCCATCCAGCGCGAGGCCCGCAGTCTCATGGCCGCCGATGTGGAACTGCGGACGACGCGGCCGCTGACCTCCGAGGCGGAAGCGGTCCTGCGCAGGCTCGACGGCCGCGGCATCGCCCGCATGCAGGTCAGCGAACTGGTGGCGATGGCTGCTGTGCCGTCCGGGACGCAGCTCGTCGAGCTCAAAGTCGTGGAGCCGGGCTACCCGTTCTACGGGAAGCTACGTGCCGACCCTGAGGATGCCCTGGCGACGCTGTTCACCGGCACCCGTGTACTGGCCGAAGAGACCTTGCTGATCCGGCTCAATCTGAAGGTCGGGGACGCGCTCAAGGTCGGCCACGCGGAGTTCAGTATCGCCGGCGTTCTGAAGAAAGAGCCGGATCGAGCGGCTGGCGCGTTCAGCTTTGGCCCTCGCGTGCTGATTTCCCGGCAAAGCCTTGAGGCGACCGGGCTTGTCCAGCCGGGAAGCCGTGTGACGTACCGTCATCTGCTGAAACTGCCCGAGACCCTGAGTCCGAAGTCTGTTGAAGAGGAGTTGGCCGCGACGTTCCCGGACAAGACCGTCCGAGTGAGCACGTACCAGGAAGCCCAGCCGATGCTGCGGCGCTTCCTCCGCCAGCTCACGATGTACCTGGGCCTGGTCGGGCTCATTGCATTGATGGTCGGCGGAATCGGCGTGGCCAGCAGCGTACGCGCGTTCTTAAAGGAGAAGCTCGAGACCATCGCCGTGCTCAAGGCGATCGGTGCCGAATCCGGTACGATCCTGCGTGTCTACTTGACTCAAACGTTTTTGCTAGGCGTGCTGGGATGCCTGACTGGGGCGGCCTTGGGAGCGGCCTTTCAGGTCATCTTGCCTCCGTTGCTGAAGGCTTGGCTGCCGATCGAGCTGGAGTTCCACCTGGCCCTGCTGCCGTTCGTGCGAGGGGTGGGTATGGGGCTCCTGACGACGGTCCTGTTTGCCCTCTGGCCTCTGCTGGAGGTGCAGCACGTGCGGCCGAACCTAATCCTCCGTCGGGAGGTGGCCGATGAACCGAAGGGATCGCCGGGGCGAGTGGCGTGGGCGATCAGCGGGCTTCTGGCGCTGGCCTTGGCCGGGCTGGCCCTCTGGCAGGCTGGATCGTGGCGGGCCGCCGGCCTGTTCATCGGAGCGTTGGCGGCAGCGCTGGCTCTCTTGAACGCGACGGCGTGGCTGGTGGTGCGACTGGCTAGGCGAGTCCCGCGTTTGCGTCCCTTGGCGTGGAGGCAGGGACTGGCCAATCTGTATCGTCCCGGCAGCCAGGCCCAGACCGTCCTGGTCTCGGTGGGAGTTGGCGTGATGGTCATCCTGGCGATTCACCTTGTGGAGCGGAACATCTTGTGGGAGATCGGCGAGAATGTACCAACCGACGCGCCGACGTTCTTCTTCATTGACGTCCAACCGGATCAGCGCGACGCGTTCGAGCGCTTGCTTGTGGGGCGCGGTCACACAGACGCGCGGCTCACGCCCCTCGTGCGGTCGAGACTATGGGCTCTGAACGGGCAGCCGGTTCGACGCGAGTCCTACGAGGATCGCGAGCATGGCTGGTACTTCACGCGTGAGTACGTGCTGACGTTCCTGAATGAACTCCCGAATGGGAACGCCATCACGAAGGGACAGTGGTGGGACGGCGGTGGTTCGTCAGGCCTGCCGCGGGTGTCTGTCGAGGAAGAAGCAGCCCGCCGCTTGGGCCTCGATCTCGGCTCGACGGTTGAATTCGACATCCAGGGTGCCAAGGTCCCCGGTAGGATCGCCAGCATCAGGAAGGTGGAGTGGGGGAACATGTCCACGAACTTTTATTTCATTTTCGAGCCGGGCGCGCTGGAGGGCGCACCCATGACGTATGTCGCCACGACCCGGGCGGATCCACAGGAAGAAGTCTCGTTACAGCGCGCCACGGTCGCCGCTTTCCCCAACGTCTCGGCAATCAACATCCGGACCGTCCTTGACTCCGTGGCGCAGGTGGTGGACCGGATCAGCATGGTGATCCGCTTCATGGCGGC
>DASQRT010000003.1:0-2777 GCA_035642795.1 Nitrospirales bacterium | reverse complement strand
AAACACGAGTGATTTCATCCGCGACATGATTCGCGCGGACGTTGGCGCCGGGAAGTACGGCGGCAGCGTGGTGACGCGCTTTCCGCCGGAGCCGAACGGCTACCTGCACATCGGGCACGCCAAGTCCATCTGTCTCAATTTCGGGCTCGCGCTGGAGCACGACGGCATCTGCCACCTGCGCTTCGACGACACGAATCCGAGCACGGAGAGCGTGGAGTACGCGGAGGCGATCCAGGCCGACGTGCGCTGGCTGGACTTCGATTGGGGCGATCGGATGTTTTACGCCTCGGGCTATTTCGAGCAGCTCTACGAGTACGCCGTGCAGTTGATCAAGAAGGGAAAGGCCTACGTGGACAGCCTGAGCGCCGAAGAGATCCGGCAGTACCGGGGCACGCTGACCGAGCCGGGGAAGGACAGCCCCTGCCGGAATCGGTCGGTCGCGGAGAACCTGGACCTGTTCGCGCGCTTGCGGGCGGGCGAGTTCAAGGACGGGGCCCACGTGCTGCGCGCCAAGATCGACATGGCCTCGCCCAACGTGAACATGCGGGACCCGACCATGTACCGCATCCGGCACGTCGCCCATTACCGGACGGGCGACCAGTGGTGCATCTACCCGACCTACGACTACGCCCATCCGATCTCGGACGCCCTCGAGGGGGTCACCCATTCCATCTGCACGCTGGAGTTCGAGGACCATCGCCCCTTGTACGACTGGTTCCTGGACAACGTCAGCGTGCCCTGCCATCCCCAGCAGATCGAGTTCGCGCGGCTCAACCTCACCCACACCGTCATGAGCAAGCGGCGGCTCCTGGAGCTGGTCGGCAAGGGGCACGTGAACGGCTGGGACGATCCGCGCCTGCCAACCCTCAAAGGCTTGCGGCGGCGGGGCTACACGCCGGAGGCGATCCGCGCCTTCTGCGAGCATATCGGCGTGCAGAAGCGCAACGGGGTCGTCGAGATGGCCCTGCTCGAGCACTTCATCCGCGAGGACCTGAACAAGCGCACGCCGCGGGTGATGGCGGTGCTGCGCCCCCTGCGGGTGGTCCTCGAGAACCACCCGGAGAGCCGGGTGGAGGAGGTGGAGGCCGTCAACAACCCGGAGGATCCGGGTATGGGAACTCGGAAGGTGCCCTTCTCCCGCGTCATCTACATCGAGCGGGACGACTTTCGCGAGGCGCCGCCGAAGAAGTTCTTCCGCCTCGCGCCCGGCCAGGAAGTCCGCCTCCGCTATGCCTACATCATCAAGTGCGTGGGGGTCGTGAAGGACGAGCGCACCGGCGAGATGGTCGAGCTGCGCTGCACCTACGATCCGGAGACGCGGACGGGCGGGCCGCAGGCGGGCCGCAAGGTGAAGGGCACGATCCACTGGGTGTCGGCCGCCCACGCGCTGGACGCGGAGGTCCGGTTGTACGAGCACCTCTTCGTCAAGGCCGACGCGGACGACGTCCCGGAGGGGCAGGACTACGCGGCGAATCTGAATCCCAACTCGCTGGAGCGGCTGACGGGGTGCAAGGTGGAGCCAAGCCTCGCGGGCGCGCAGCCTGGCAGCCGGTATCAGTTCGAGCGGCAGGCTACTTCTGCGTGGACCCCGATTCGGCCGCGGGCAAGCTCGTCTTCAACCGGACGGTCGCGTTGCGGGATTCCTGGGCCAAGATCGAGAAGGCCCAGCAAGACAGTTAGACTTACGCTGGTCCTGTCGCCGCATCACCCTGACGTGCTCTTGGCCTTTCGCCGTCGCAGCCCCGCAGACCCGGCTGTAGGCCATTCCGCTCCGCCAGGGTCCCATGCGGCGCCACCCGCAGGACGCGACCGGCCCCACTAGGCTAAAAGGCCGGCGGCGCGCAAGAACGTGAGCGCCACCTCGCTGACGGGCAAGTGCTTCCCGTCCACCTGATAGTTTAGCGTCCGCATGATCTCATCCGAGAACAGCCCCGACAGTTGCTCGAGGGTGTCATTCAGTGTCGGGTGCTTCGCCAGCGCCTCGGCGCGGACGACCAGCGACGCCTGATACGGCGGGAAATACCGCTTGTCGTCCTTGAGGACCTTCACGTCCAGCACCGACAGCAGTCCGTCCGTCGCGTTGGCAGCGACCATGTCCACCTGTTTCTGTTCGAGGGCCTTATAGAGCAGGCCCAGGTCCATGGTTCGGGGCGATCTCTTGAGGGACAGCTTGTAGGTCTTGAGCAGACCGGCCAGGCCGTCACGCCGCTGCTGGAACTCATAGCCCACGCCGAGCGTCCATCCGTTGGCGTGTCCGGCCGCATCGCTCAGGGTTTCGATCCGATATTTGCGCGCGTCCTGCCCGCGGATCACCATCGCGAAGGTGTTGTTGAACCCCAGCGGGTCCAGCCACAGCACGTTGAAGCGCTTCTGATACACCTTCCGCACCTGGGCCAGGACGTTAGCGGGATCGGAGGAGAGGTGAAGCTTCAAAATCGCGGTGAGCGCGGTGCCGGTGTACTCGGGGTAGAGATCGAGGTCGCCCTTGACCAGCGCTTGGTGCGCCAGCAGCGTGCCCCCCAGGTTCAGTTTCCGGTCCACCCGTTGGGAGAGCCGAAGGCTCACGTGTTGGGCGACGATCTCACCCAGGATCACCTGCTCTGTGAAATTCTTGGAGCCCACGGTGAGCAGGCGCCCCCTGCTGCAACCGAGGACCCACTGAACTCCCGCGGCGGCGATCAGCCCGGCGACAATTTTTTCTCCGCCCATCCGAGTCCTCCGTCGGCCAGCAGGGCAATGAGCGCGGCCGGCACGGCGCCGGCCAGGATCAGCGGCGT
>DASQRT010000002.1:0-4744 GCA_035642795.1 Nitrospirales bacterium | reverse complement strand
GGTCAGCGTCGTCTTGCCGTGGTCCACATGCCCGATCGTCCCGATGTTCACATGCGGCTTGCGCCGCTCGTATTTCGCCTTCGCCATGGCCGCCTCCTACCCTATCCCCTCGTTACGTGCTGGAGCCCACGACGCGGATCGAACGCGTGACCTCGTCCTTACCAAGGACGTGCTCTGCCAACTGAGCTACGTGGGCATTCGATATCACGACACCCCTACTTGAGGTATTGAATATCCGGCGCAGTTGCTCGAAGCGTCGGCCAGCAAGCACGGTGTGGAGCGGGCGACGAGATTTGAACTCGCGACAGCCAGCTTGGAAGGCTGGAGCTCTACCCCTGAGCTACGCCCGCTCGTGCCATGTCGCAGCGTCATTACCCCCTGTCTTTCCGAAAACCCCTGTGTCTGGTGATTCCGTTGCGCCCACCAGCGCTCACGGTTCACAGCCCATCACGCGTGGGTATGGTGGGCAGGCCAGGATTCGAACCTGGGAAGGCGAAGCCACCTGATTTACAGTCAGGCCTCGTTGTCCACTTGAGTACCTGCCCACGATTCGCCTCCTAACAGAATCCGAAAATAGACCCTAAGCAGGAGAAGGGACTCCTGCCACTCCGGCCTGATCGCGCATACCAACAGCATCCCGGGGGAAAGGCAAAGACGCGGTAACCCTCCGCCGAGTAAAAACGGCTCTATTTCCCTCAACCTGAATGGATTTGGGTGAACCAAAATCTATGAAACAGTGCATTATATGCAGAAGACAGCACACTGTCAAGCCAATTTCAAGGATTTGAATAAATGTTTCGTGGACTTAGCGGAGAACGACAGGGCAAGAGGTTTAGAGAGGCGACGACGGCTCTTGATCCACGCTTAGCCGCCGTTTGAGATAGAAGATCAATGCCACCGCCGCTATCATAGCAAGCAACGCCCAGCCAGAGCGGCTCAGGACAGTCAGCAGGAGGGGCAGATTCACGGCAAAGAACCACGCCAACAATGAGATGGCCGTGACCCAGGTCACGGCGCCCAGGCAGTTAAACAGCAAGAACCGGCGCCAGGGCATCTGGGATGTCCCCGCCACTAACGCCCCGATCACCCGCACCCCCGTGATCCAGCGTTGGACGAAAATCGTCTTGTCCCCGTGCTTGTGAAAGAAGCGTTCCACATAGGCCAGTCGTTTCTGCGTGATCAGCAGATAGCGTCCATACTGCTCAATGAAAGGACGCCCGAGTCGCCGCCCGATATAGAAGCTGACATTATCGCCCAGGATGCAGCCAACCGTCGCCAGGAGGATGACATAGCTCAGATTGAGGTGCCCGTGATGGGAATAGAACGATGCGATAATCAAGATGGTCTCTCCGGGGACTGGCAAAGACGCGTTTTCCGCCATGACGCCCAGGAAGAGCACAAAATAGCCATAATCATCGACATACGGTCGGAAGAGCTCGATCCACTGGAGGACGCGTTCATGCATACGGAGCGCGCGGGACCGTACCACGGCATTCTGTGCCAGTCAAGGAAGGAGCAGACTTGCCTTGACAGCCCTGGAACCTGCCACTACCATGTTTGCTACTGATGCCGAGCGTTTCCGTCCACACGAACAGCTCCAACCTTCCGTGATGCATCCCTTCATCGTACTGGCTCTCTTTTTCGCGCTCTCCGTCACTGCCCCGGCCCACGCCCAGGTTGCCGTCACGATTCTGCACACCAGCGAACATCACGGCACCATCCAGCCGATCGAGCACGGCTCGTTCGCCGGACTCGGGGGCGTTGAACGACGTGCCGCCCTGATCAAGCAGATCCGACAGGAAGTCGAGCATCTCCTAGTCGTAGACAGCGGAGACCTGTTGATGGGAACGGCGATGTCCTCGGTGTACCGCGGCGAAGTGGACATCGCTGCCATGAACCTGATGGGCTATGATGCCGTCGCCGTCGGCAATCATGATTTCGATTTCGGCATGCGGCATCTGAAAGGACTTCGCAAGGAGGCAACCTTCCCGTTTCTCTGTACCAACGTACGGACTCAGGATCCCGACGTATGCCAGCGGCATGCCATTAAACCCCTCGGGCGCGTGCGGGTCGGCCTGATCGGCCTCATCGGGAAGAAAAACTATCCCGATACCTTCAACCGCTCCATCGTTCGAGAAGTCGAGTTCGTCGATCCCATTGTGGCGGCCAAACAGGCAGTCGAAGAACTGCGCGAGCGTGTGGAAATCCTAGTGGCTATCACGCACCAAGACACGGAAGAAGACCTGGCTCTGGCCAAAGCCGTGCCGGGACTCGATGTGATCATCGGTGGACACACCGAGGGTTTCGACGGGCTGGTCCCACCGGGCCAGACAAACCCAGTCGAGGGTCGCGTGGAACTCGTGGGCGTCGGGCCTGTCTTCGTGAAGACTCATCGGCAAGGCCGGACGCTGGGGCGCCTGGATCTCCTCTACCACGAAAAAACCATCATGGTCGCCGAAGCCCGCAATCTGCCGGTCTCTGCGGCGGTCTCCTCGGACCCTGACATGGCCAAGCTGGTCCGGGGCTATGCGCTGCGATTGGACGAGCAAACCAATCAGGTCATAGGCGAAGCGACGCACACGTTTGAAGGAGAAAACCGCGACATCCGGACCCGAGAGACGAACCTCGGCAACTTGCTCGCGGATCTGGTGCGCCAACACGCCAGGACTGAGATCGGCGTTGTGAACTCCGGGATGATCCGCAGCAGCATTCCCGCCGGCCCTGTCACCTTGAAACGAGTCATAGAAGTGCTTCCTTTCGATTCTTCCCTCACGTCCTTCACCGTCACCGGAGCTACCTTAAAGGCAGCGCTCGAGAACAGTGTTAGCCGTCTGCCCCAGGCATCCGGACGCTTCTTGCAAGTGTCAGGGTTGGCCGTGGTCTTTGACCCGACAGCTCCCAGCGGCTCCAGGATCACCTCTGTCCAAGTGAACGGAGTGCCCCTGAATCCTACCCGTCGGTACTCAGTCGCGGTTGGTAACTTCATCGCGGACGGCGGGGACGGCTACACCATGTTCCTCCAAGCCACCGACAGGCGCGATCACCAGATCCCCCTACGCGACGTGCTCCTCTCCGCACTCAAAGCTGGCCCTCTTGCTGCCAAGGTCGAAGCGCGGATCACAGCCCGCGCGTCTGTCTCGCAGAGCAATTAATAATTAATTTTAAACGAAGAGACCGATCTGCTCCGGTTGAGGGCGCCGGAAGGTCGTCGGAATGGTGGGCTCAGAGTCCTCTGGAAATCCTGCTTTTCGCCTCGCCGTCTGGAACAACTGGTCTAGCATCTCCCCGTAGGCACCCTGCCCATGGTGCCGATCGAAGAAACGCGAGGTGTTGAGCGCGCCGCCCCGTACTTCCTGTAGACGGTGAGTAATCTTTTTGATACGATCCGGGTACGCTGCCGCCATCCGCTCAAGAAAGACAGGCTCCACGCTGCCGGGCAGCCGCAGGAGGCTGTAAAAGGCGGTTCTGGCCCCAGCGTCCCGCGCCATTTGAAGAATCTCGAACATGTGGTCGTCGTTAAGCCCTGGAATGACCGGCGCGATCGAAACGCCGATGGGAATGCCAGCCTCGGCGATCGTCTTCAGCGTCGCCACGCGCTTGGTGACGGAAGGCGCCTGGGGCTCCACCTTCCTGGCCATCAGATCGTCAGCGAAGGGTATGCTCAGAAATACGCGGATCGCGGCCTCTTCGTGGAGCCGCCGAAGCAGGTCAAGATCACGCAGGATGAGCACAGCCTTCGTGATGATGGCAACCGGGTTACGAAACTCGGCGCAGACTTCGAGGCATGCGCGGGTCAAGGCCAGGGACGCTTCCACTGGCTGATAGCAATCGGTGACGCCCGAGAAGACGACGAGCTCGCCCGCCCAAGATGGTTTTAAGAAGGCCTCACGCAAGAGAGCCGCGGCGTTCCGCTTGACCACTAGTTTGGACTCAAAGTCCGTCCCAGCTCCGAACCCCAAGTACTCATGAGACGGACGCGCATAGCAGTAGGCACAGGCATGGAAACAGCCCCGGTACGGATTCACGCTCCATCGGAATGCCAGGTCGGGACTGTCGTTGTGGCTCAGGATCGACCGGGTGTCGTCTTCGAAGATCTGGACCTTGACGGACGGCGGAGGCTCCAGAAACTCACGGTACTGGGACTCAAAGGGATTCGGCGGGTTGCTGACCAGTTTCACTAGTCGCATTGTAGCAGAATCGGACGCTGTTTTCTCTTGCCTCGAAGTCAGATTCTCCGTAAGCTTCGCACGCGGCTGGAAGTGCGGCCGCATTTCGCCAAGGAGGGTGTGGCATGGCGAGCGCATTCAATGGTCCGGTGGTCCTGGAGACCCAATTCAATGAGTTGCGGCTGAAAGGCCATGGAAAGGTCCGGGACATCTACGACCTCGGAGACTCGCTGCTGATCGTGGCCACCGATCGCATCTCCGCCTTTGATGTCGTGCTGCCGGACGGTATCCCCGGCAAAGGCGCGGTCCTGACCCAGCTCTCGGCTTTCTGGTTCCGGTGGCTCTCCCAGTACGAGGACATCCTCTGGAACCATTTCATTTCCGCTGACGCGGCGGACTTTCCCGCATCGTGCCGGCCATACCGCGCCTTGCTGGAGGGCCGCAGCATGCTCGTCCGGAAGGCCGACCCCCTGCCCGTCGAGTGCATCGTGCGCGGCTACCTTTCGGGGTCAGGTTGGGCTGACTATCAACGAACCGGCGAGATCTGCGGGCAGCCCCTGCCCAAGAGTCTCGTCGAA
>DASQRT010000001.1:0-2670 GCA_035642795.1 Nitrospirales bacterium | reverse complement strand
GCTCAGCAGCCTTCGGAACCGGCTCATGTCGGCCCGCCCACCGGGGACGTAGCGTGAGGCGATCAACACTTCCGCCTCGTTGCGCCGCCGCCAGAACTCCTCCAAGAACACCGGTCGGTGGGACAAGTCGGCGTCCATGGTAACGATGTACGGAGCCGAGGTGGCCGCAAAGCCCGCCAGGAGCGCGCTGCCGTAGCCAGGCTCCTTCTGCACGACCACGCGGGCGCCCCGACGCTCTGCCGCGGTTCCCGTGCCATCACGCGACCCGCCGTCAGCCACGACGATCTCCGCTTTGAGACCCAGCTCGGCGACCATCTCCTTGAGCGCTGGGAGGAGCAATTCGATGTTCTCCCGTTCATTCCAGGCAGGAATGACAACAGCTAGCTCAGGATGTTCACTCGAATCAGTGGCGCTGGCAAGGGATGTCATATCTGATGGAAGGCTTTTCCCCGGCCGTCAGGGCGCGTTGCTCTCCTTGATCCGGTAGATCCGGATCTCGCCTCCGGAGAACCCGCAGGAGGGCTCGAGCGCACGGACGCGCGCCGGGTTGTCCATCCAGTCTTGTAGACCGCGGGAGCCTGGATGAGTCGTGTACAGCAGCTCGCCGCGTTCAACCAGCCAGCGCTGGAAACGAAACGGGAGCGGGTACTTATCAGGAGCGCCGAAGAACCGGCGCATCCTCTCTTCGTTATCAACGACATACTGGAAATCTCGTCGGGTGATCCACTCTGGATCGTACTCTGTGAGGCGCGGTTCGCCCGTCTTGGACCCCGCTTCATATCCTTGCATATCATAAAAGGCATACCCTTTCCCAGGAGGCGTGGTCCGCTGGAGGAACCGCATGCGCGCGCCGCCGGTCGGGCGATCCTGCGTCGCTTCGGCCAGCAACTCGACCAGCCGTTCACCGGTCAACGGCAGCGTCATGCCTGTAGCGGTGCCAAGGATGCGCGAACCCGCAGGAAGATGCTCCCTGATCCATTGCTCGGCACGCTCCTGCGCAGTGGGACGCTGCGCCTTGATCAATTCACAGATAGAGACGGACACGGGCGATGCGACGCACAAGAGCGCCAGCGATCCCTGCACGACCAGCCGTTTCCACGGATCGTGTGACAGAGTGGGACTGAGCGCGTCCAGCCCTGCTCCCGCGCAGAGACAGAGGGCTGGTACGAGTGGTAGGACGAAACCGAACTGGGCCAAGGACGCGGCGAACGTCGGCACCGCATAGGCGGCGGCCGGTACCAACGCGACGACCGTGCCACGCCAGTCCTGTCGAAGCAGCACGACAAGACCCCAGGCCGCCAAACCGAGGAGAGGATACGAAAGCGCGTACGGCAGGGCACGGCCGACATACAGGTCCCAGGTAGTGATCCCTTCCATCCCTGGCAGTCCCCGCACCACGGTTTGCACATGTCCTCCCAGATCGCGGTGCACCAGCGTAGGTTCGACGATCGCAAAGGGCGTCCCGGCCACAAAAACAAGGGCCGCAAGCACCCCCAGCAGCGCGACCTGTCCCAGACGGTTCAGGAGAGGGTGTCGCTCGGAGGAAGGCCTCAAAAACAGAGCTGCCGGAGCGGCCAACCATGCCGCGCCTCCCGGATATTTCAACGTCGCGGCCAGTCCACCCATGATCGCCGCTCCCCACGGCGCCGCCGACCGCTGTTCTCGGAGATACGCGACGGCAAGCAAGCCCGCTGCATACATAGCCAGGACCATGGCCGCGTCCGGCTTGGCGATGGCGGAGTAGTAGAGATGCATGGGGGACACGGCGAGAAAGGCCGCTGCCCCGAGACCGACCGGTGGCGAAGCGAGACGTTCCCCTAATCGGTAGACCAGCCACAGCGTCGTGACGCCCGCGCCGAGAGACCAGAGCCGGGCAGTCATGTACACCACGAGCGGTTCGGTGAAGTACCAGTCCGTGAACGCTTCCGGCGTCGCCGAGAGGCCCAATACCCACCGGAAGCAAAACAGCACGCCTTCCGACAAAGCGACCAGGTAGAGGAACAGGCTTGGGTAGTGAAACCAGCGTGGGTTCGGCCCTTCAGCGAACAGGCGCAAGGCCCGGTCCACGACGTTGGCTTCGTCGACATTGATGGGAAGAGGATGGATGACAAACAGCACACGCAACACTATGCCCAGAAAAAGGAGGATGACTACTAGTATCCGAAACGGTGTGCTCATCTGCTCACCACGGACGGATTTCCACCGCGGCAACCGGCAAACCCGCGGCTCCCTGGGGTTTGACACGGCACAAGCCCGGCCCTCTATCGAGCCAGGTCGAAACCACCCACGCATACCGCCCGGGCGGCACGGTCTCGGCCACGACGAAGACAGTTTGGTCGTCGGCAACCATGCCCGGCGGCCAGTGCTCTGCCACAAGCAGGCCGTGAAACATTGGCCGCCTGCTCTCCCACACCGCAACACCGCCGCCGGAGACCAGGGTTTCAGCCACACAGGGCGTCGCCTGGCCCGCGGCACGTAACGTCCAGCTATACCGCGCCCTGAGATTGGCGCGTGGCGCGACCCGTGTCGGTGTGACTGCGCTGGCCTCCAACGCCAACTGGCCAGCCGACTCGGCGTCTACTGTCGAAGTCTTCCGCAGGTTCACCAATCGCGAGACCGTGTCCGCCGAGGGGACTCCACGGCCGAACAGCGCCAACCCGTCCTCGACCG